>NZ_JBNHEP010000271.1:38599-54235 GCF_050015995.1 Dapis brunnea BLCC-M229
TAGCTGTAGCTTGATTTTTCCTGAATTTTGAGGCGATCGCTTCTGTTAGTTTTCAGTATTTTAGGGATTTGGTTACCAAACCCCTACTTATATCAAGTTTCATTTCATCTATAACTTTGAATTTTGAATTTTGAATTTTGAATTTTAAATATTTGTCAAGTTGAGGAATTAGCTGTAGCTTGATTTTTCCTGAATTTTGAGGCGATCGCTTCTGTTAGTTTTCACTATTTTAGGGGTTTGGTCGTCAAACCCCTTTTTTCAAATTGGTATTTTAGGAGAAAGAAGGAATTTGAACTATTGAATTTTTAAATTTGTATTCAATAGAAAATTTGTATTAATAAGGCGATATAGCACTACGCAAATAAGTTAGGGAATTTATAAATTCTCAAACTCGTCAGGGATTACTTCTGACTTCTTGATACTAAGCTTGGAATTGCGGAATGTAGGTTTCATATCAAATCCCGTTAATTTGGTATCAAAAAATGTTCCCTCTTGAGCCATTAGCAAATTTTCCTAAATTCTCTTTCCTCAGCCCCTCCTGACTTCTGACTCCTGATTCCTTCTCTAATTAGACCAATACTACTAGACCGGATTAGTTGAATAAACTCACTCTTGCTTGATAATCTTCTACAGATAATATTTGCCAATTAGCATTACCAGTTAATTCTAAAACTTGGTGATGATATTTTAACAAACTTAAACGATGTCCGACACTAATAAATGTGGTTTTAGTTGTCTGTAATTGTTGATAAAGTTCACCTTCATTTTGCAAGTCTAAGGCGCTAGTAGCTTCATCTAAAATTGCATAATTTGGATTAGTTAATAATAGTCTGGCAAAGGCTAAACGTTGTTGTTCTCCTAAAGATAAAACATTTTCCCATGGTAACTCTACATCAAAACCACCTAATCTATCTGGTAAATCTTCTAAGTTAACAACTTTCAAAATTTTTCTTAATTCACACTCATCAAACTCTAGATTAATTTTAGGATATAACAACTGTTGTCTTAAACTTCCTAAAATCATATAAGGGCGCTGAGGCAAAAATAACATTTCCTCCAAATTAGGGCGTATTAAACAACCTGTACCCGATTTCCATAGACCTGCTATTGCTCTTAATAAAGAACTTTTACCTACTCCACTTTGACCGACAATTAATAATCCTTCACCAGGTTGTAATGCTACTGATAAATCTCTAACCAGAGTCTTTTGAGTTTCATTTATATCTTCGTGATTTAGGGGAGTATTCAGAGTAATATTTTCTAGCGCCAGTCGAGAATTTTCTCTAATATCAATTTCCCTATTTCCTATTTCTGGTAATTTTTGTGTTTCTTCTAATGTGTCTCTAAATTTAGCCAAACGATTAATACCAGCAGCAAAAGCAGTTAAATTGTCGATTTGACTAACTATTAAAGAAAAAGCTCCTAAAACTTGACTAAAAGCAAAACCTGCTTGAGTAATATCTCCATATTTAATCTCACCCGCAAAATAAATAGGAGCCATTATTAAAGAAGGCAAAATTATAACTGCATATCGATAACTAGTGGTAAAGTAATCTACATTTCTCTGCCAACCAATGAGCAAATTAAAGTTATTAAAAACTTGAGCAAATCTTTGTTTTATTTGCAATGATTCCTGTTCTTCTCCTTGGTAAAAAGCAATTGATTCAGCATTGTCACGGATATGCACTAATCCATAACGAAAATCTGCTTCTCGCCTGAGTTGGTTAAAATTTAAAGTAATTAATTTCCTCCCAAAAATTACTGCTACTAATGTTCCTGTCACAGCATAAAAAATTAGAAATATTGACAGCGATACTGATATTGACCACAAAATTCCGGTGAAGGAAATTACATCAATTACTGAGTTAAGAATTGTCAGTAGAAAAAACAAACTTTGGTTAGTGAAGGATTTAATATCTTCTGCCATTCTTTGGTCTGGATTATCAATTTTCCCCTCTGAGTTAATTTGATAATAAGACCTATTTTGTAAGTAGTTGTCGAGAAATTTGCTAGTCATCCATTCTCGCCAATATAATCCTAATTTTTGGCGTGTATAGGTGTAAACTACAACAATTGGAGTACCAACAATAAATACTCCGGCATAAACAAATAGAAATCGCCAAAATGTCGGTTGGTCTTTTTCTGCTAGGGCAGTAGTAAAAAAGTTGCCCACATAGCTAATAATTACATTTAAACCACTAACTGATAGGGATAATAATAAAAGTAAACTTAATAGTGCCCAAGGTTGCCAACGAGGTATAATTCGTCTTCTGTGGTACCAAAAAGCACTACTAGGAACGACTATCATTAAAATAATTACAAATATCCAGTGTGAATTAATTATATTTTTAATTGTATTGACTAAACCAGGCGCAATACTATTGAATGATTCCCCAAATATTGCTTCACTACCTAGGCATACTAAGCTAACAATTACAAAAACAGCAGCAAATAAAAAGATTAAAAGTAGGAATAACAGTCCTAGGAAAACTTTACTTCCACCTCCTTCTAAAGGATAAAAATATGGTTGAGCAATATGCAAAAAATCATTCCAAAGTTTACGATCTAGTCTACTCATTTTTTATTCAGTAACAGTTCACTTTTCTTGATAATACTCTATTATTATTTAGATGTAAATATCTAAATAATTTCACATATATTTTTTGCCAAAGTACATGATTTTATTTTTTTTAGCAACATTCAATAGATGATTTTGCTTTTAATTAGATTTATTATTTAGCAATAATTAATCAAAAGTATTCCCAATAGCTAATATATACAGGCGATTTCATATCAGTTAGATCAACCTGTGGCAAGCAAGATACCCACTGCACAATAGTTTTCTTTAAATTTATCCTTTAATAGCGAGGTCTTATTTAATGTTTGTACCTCATATATCTGTAATTTTCTATATACTTATAAGCATTCAGCATTCAGCTAGAATACACACTATTACTTGTCATATTTTGAAGTTTCATGGGTGTAAAATACCTTAATGCGTAGTGCTATAATTTTCATATTTATAGTGTTAAGTTATAATCATTTTTACATTTGCCAATAAAGTAAAAAATTGATTATTGAAGCTTTCATTTATAACTTGAAAAAAGTATATAGCGGTTCTAAAATTGCTGAGAGAAATACTTTTTGATTGTAGGGAATAAGAAAGAGAAAAAAATTGTATACCGTTTCTCAGGCTAATGAGGTACACCTATTTTTATTTCTTTTCTATTCCCTATTCCCTATTCCCTGTTCCCAGTTAAGTGTTCCCTGTTCCCTAAAACAAAGGAATTTTGTACCTCACCAGGATGGAAATTGCTATATACTTTATCAACATGAGAACGACTACATACAATACAAATTAAATATTTCATAATCCTACCTAATGTAAAATTATAATTTCAAGTATTTTTCAATCAAGTTTTACTGGTCTTCTATCGCAATCCGCGCATTGGTTGTGATAATTTTGATAATAGTTAATTTGAACTGAAAACCTTGAAAATTATGACTCCTGAGTCCTGACTCCTAACTGCCACCAACATATAGCAATATGATTTGAGTTGTGAGATATTGGAGACTTTTAGGGAACACTTAACACTTAACACTTAACACTTAACACTTAACTGGGAAGAAGAAAATGTATCTTATTCATCAGATAACTGCTATATTCTATCCTTTTAAGAAACACTTCAATTCTCACATCTGATTCCTGATTACTATATTTATATTATCAATTAGCTTAAAGCTGACAAAAAGTTTATGTCAGTTCAGGAAGTACATAATAGCTACGAATTTCAGTAAAATCTCTACACTCAATTTCAATTAATAGAAACTTATTCATTATAAAAATAGATAATTGCTACAAAATTCACCAAAAATCATATTATTATAGAACAATTACAAGCAAAAATTTGCGATTACTACAATCGCGTAAATTATCTATAAATTAGCCTAGAACAAAGCGAATCAACAGCCATTTCATTTCGTAGCCAACAGTTAAACGCTGTTAATTGTCACTTTTCTCTAGCAGGAGGTATTCGCACCTGCTATCAAGGAGGCTGAAGTTTCGTTAGTTTCAATGGCATTGTTGAACTAACAATATAGAATTGAAGAAGCAATTTTTCAGGCTAATTTAATTGGAAAAGAAACTACTCAACTATCTCCTATTACACCAGTCCAAGATTATGTACCAGTCAAATTTGGTTGTTACCCCCTGTGGCATATCCTTAGAAAAAAAGAGACTATTAATTGAAGGTTATAATCTAGTTATTGTTAGATTTTGACACCCAAATTCAGACCACAAATGTTAGTGTATGACGATCGCTTCACTATTAATTATTTCGTCAATTCCATCGGCAGTTGCATAGCACAGGAACGCATAGAAATCAATGGCAAATTTAGAGCCATTGCTTGTGGAGAAGGAGCTTTAGTTAAACAGAAAATCTATTATATCAGTTCTAATTCTCATTATAACACTCTCTGTAATATTGACAAGCAAATTATAGAAGCTGTAAAAACGTCCATCCGTCAACTAGAGACCAAATCTTTAGGGTGGTGGTGCATAGTAATGGTAAAGGAAGCATCGGGAGTTTAGGGAGATGGGGAGATGGGGAGTGTCGGAGATGGGGGGATGGGGAGTGTCGGAGATGGGGAGATGGGGAGATGGGGAGTGTCGGAGAAATTAAAAAATATATATCCTCACCATTACTATGCAGGACTACCATCTTTAGAAAGGTGAACAATATACTGGAATTTTAGATACTTATCTGGCAGGTTTGACAGTCCCTCCGGCTAGAAGCGGGGGGATTTTTGCACAGAATTAGTCCAAAGCATAACCCTGATGGGTGTGGTCAAAACACTTCTAGTAACTCGACTCAAATCTAATTTAAGTCTTGCCTTTAGTTTCCTCAAGATCTTAGCAGCACCATTGCAATCTGCATTAATATAGCTGAAAGCTTGAGTACGATATAGTCGTCTTTGCACTCTTTTTCCCCTAGGTTGCCACCTTTGGAGTTTTTCACCGTATTTCGGTAGCTCATCATTGTCCAAAAAACTAGCTTTTGAAGAGTAACTTTCCTCTATTTCGATAGCTTTTTCTAGTATATAAAGGGGATGTGGGGAGAGGCAATATAGTTAGGCTAAAATTTTAGGGCTGATTTTTCCATATTACCCACTACCTATTCTCTCCAGTTTGTGAGAATAAGTACCCGTGCAAAATTAATTCAACATTTTTAAGGGAGTAGGAAGTAGGCAATAGGAAAAAAATCTACTTGTATACTTTATAAGTAGAGCCTTATAAGTAGAGCCAAAATTATTTGGCCTATCTACTTAACTTAAGCACCAAATTTAATTTTGCTTGACTACTTAACAGTAAAAAAAATACTACTAGATTAACTTTTTCTAGTAGCTAAGGTAAATGTGAGAAGAGGTAATATAATTGGGCTAAAATTTGAGGGCTAATTTTTCCCTATTACCTATTCCCGAAAATCCTAAACTTGTGTATCTCACCAATTTGAGAAAGACTAAATTTAGTTTTCTACAACAGGAGTAAATTCTCCCTTGAGATACTGCAATACAAAATCAATTGTTTCTTGTCGCAGCCATCCTTTTTGTACTGCAACCTCTCCAAAGCGTAAATTTGTTTGATTCTGTTCTATCAAAATAGAATATATTTGTTCTTCATTCAATAAATTTGCTAATTTCAGATATTCACCAACTGGTTTTTTATTATTCTCTTTTATTAGTTGAGGAAATATGTCTACGAAAAAATCTACCGTTTCTTGCTTAATTATTCTCCACATGACAGCAATTTCTCCAAATTTGAGATGACGATTTCCCGTTTGATATTGCAAAATTTCTTTTACCTGACTGTCTGTCATTAAACCAGCTTCTTGTAAAACCTCTCCTATGGGCTTGTCAATTTTTTTATGTTGAAAAGATTTAGTTGTATTCTGCTTTTTTATATGATTTTCTTGAGTTAATTCTCTTAAGTTAATAACCTTTTCTTCTTGGTTAATTCCTTTGAAAATCCACAAAGGCCATAAGAAAATAATTCCTAAATTTATTTGACTTGGTTTATTATTAACATTAACTGCTTCTTTCTGTTTCTTAACATCTGATTGATTTGCCAGGTAGCAAATTGAACCGGAAAAAAGATAAGATGTTGCTGAGTAGCACAACATTGTGAAAATTAGGGTAGTCATAAAATGGTATAATCATCTAGGTTTAATACGATCTTATTCTGTATTTTTTGTGATGTCAACAAAAAATATTTTTTATTCAACCGTATAATTAACTGTAATTATTCCTGAATTTGTATATTTTCAACTATTTATTGAACAAGAACAATATTGATTACTATCTACTCTATATAGATTAGATATTCTGATAGATTAAATTATACTAAAATCAAATTCAAATTTTTGATTCATCTGGTTCCAAATTTGGTGAATCGCAATTTACCAGAAAATATTACAAATTAAAATTTAACTCACATTAAACTTGAAGCAAGATACTGAAATTATAAATTGTAGCGTTTTCTTTTCATTTCTATACTAAATATAAGAATCAAGATACACAAAAATTACATTTTTGATTTATTGAAAAAGCTTTGTATTAATTTAATAGTCAAGATTGTGGGAAAAAAGGGGTATAAATGGCTTAATTAATCCCATACTAACAAATTTAACTTGGCTGAACCCTCTTAACTATGTGCTATGGTATTAAAAAGTATATTTCGATCGTCTAATGGACAATAAATAACTATTGACTTCTGTTAATGGAAAATTTATCTAGAAAAATCTAGGAGACTATCTTTATTTTTCATTCTGTGCAGGAGTTTAGAATATTTCCCAAAGTTAAAGCAAATTTCGATAACTCCGCTAATTTACTTAAATATATCTGACTTGAAGTGGTAAAAAATTTAAAGTGGGATTATCATTATGATCCAGTTATGGGTAGCTATAACCCTTCGGAGGTGATTAATACAAAAAAATTAAACCACATCTACTAATGCTCAAATACTAGGAAGTAGGTACATAAAGACATAAATAATATTGCTCATACTTCTCAGTCAAAAAACCATCAAGTAAATGAATTAAGAAAACTTGATTCATTAATTACAATTGAGGTGCAGTCAGAAAAATTAATTTAGCTATTCCTAGATAGAGAAAAAGTTAAATAATTATGTTCTCAAACACTGTGTAGTAGCCTCAAATGTTTGAAGAGATTAGTTATTTTTTTTTAGTTAATAAAACAAGAAGGCTGAAAAAATGTCTAAAGAAATATTGATTACTAGAGGGCAGGTAGTAATAGTCGATGAACAAGACTATGAAGAATTATCAAAATATAAATGGTATTTGATAGACGGGTTTGCTGCCAGAACAATAAAAAAAGATGACAAGAGAACCACTATCTATATGCACAGAGTAATTATGGATGCTCCTATGGGTGTATCTGTTTATCATATTAATCACAATAAACTAGATAATCAGCGAGAAAATTTACGCTTGGTTAAAGGAAGTGCGCGAATGCACAGGAGACCTAGCGTCAAACATTCATCTAAATACCGAGGAGTGTATTGGTGTAAAGATAAACGCAAATGGATAGCAGAAATTAAAGTTTACAAAAAGCAAATACGTTTAGGTCGTTTTGAAGTAGAAAAAGATGCAGCTATTGCTTACGATGAAGCAGCAAGAAAATATTATGGTTCCCTAGCTAGAACAAATTTTGCTACAAACAATGTAGAAATAATAGAAGAACCTTCTCTGGAAATTAATAGAGACTATTGAGGATAATGCAATATCGACGCTTTGGGCGAACAGAATTATCAATGCCAGTATTTTCCTGTGGTGGAATGAGATATCAATACCAATGGCAAGATGTTCCAAAAAATCAAATCCCACCAAATAATCAACAAAACTTAGAAAATACAATTCGTCGCTCCCTAGAATGTGGCATTAACCACATAGAAACTGCTCGTGGTTATGGCACATCTGAAATACAACTGGGAGAAATTTTACCCAAACTACCACGGGAAAAACTCATTGTCCAAACAAAAGTTAGTCCAAGCGCCGATCCTCAAGAATTCCAAAGTAAGTTTCAGCAGTCTATTCAATTTTTACAACTACAATATATTGATTTGCTAGGAATACATGGGATTAACACATTAGAACTCCTCAACTACTCTGTTAGACCAGGAGGTTGTTTAGATGCAGCTAGAAAATTACAACGGCAGGGAAAAGTTAGGTTTATTGGTTTCTCTACTCATGGTCCTACTGATCTGATAATTAAAACTATACAAACAAATCAATTTGACTATGTTAACCTACACTGGTACTACATTAATCAAAGTAATTGGTCGGCAATAGAAGCTGCTAAAGAGTTTGATATGGGAGTATTTATTATTAGTCCTTCTGATAAGGGTGGTAAACTGTATCAACCACCACAGAAATTAATAGATTTATGCTATCCACTTAGTCCTATGGTGTTTAACAATCTATTTTGTTTGAGTCATTCTCAAGTCCATACATTGAGTTTAGGAGCATCAAAACCAAAAGATTTTGACGAACACTTAAAAACATTAGAATTTTTAGATCAAACAGATGAGGTATTACCACCCATATTAATTAGACTAGAGCAAGAAGCGATCGCTCAACTCGGAGAAAATTGGTGCAAAACTTGGCACATTGGTTTGCCTACTCCAGAAAATACTCCCGGAAATATCAATATTCCTGTAATTTTATGGTTAAGAAATCTAGCGATCGCCTACAATATGGTTGAATACGGTAAAATGCGTTATAACTTATTAGGCAATGGTAGTCACTGGTTTCCTGGTGCAAATGCAGAACAAGTAGAAAAATATGATTTGAGTAAATGTCTTGCTCATAGTCCTCATGCTGATAAAATTGCAGATATTCTCCAAGATGCTCATAAATTACTAGGAGGAATACCAGTACAACGTTTGTCTCAAAGTTAATTTGTTGATTGCTTTAATTGGTTTAATAAGGTAAAAAGTTAGGATATTTGAGGCAAAAGTTTAACTGATAATATAGGCACTAAAATATCTCAGTTGTGAAAAATTATATAAATTTCTGTTTAGATATAAATTTAAAATCACCAAGGGTAAGAAGCTTGATTTCCATAGTATCAGGGAGTAAAAAAAATTAATTCATAAAAAATTTTTTTTCTACTTTTTCTGGTAGGAAAATTAAACATCCCTATATAATTGAGAGTATTTATACTAAAAAAAACAGATATTTATTCTACTATAAATATCGAAAAAATTAACATATTTGCTGTAAACTATGAAGCAGAAAATGAGCTTATATCCAACTAGCATAAAACAATTTATTATAATTAGATAATTGTGTTTAATCAATTATGTATGGCACGGTTTGACAATCAATGTTATGAATTTGTACTGACTAACTGCTGATACCAATTTACTTTAAAAATGTCACAAATAATTTCAAAGTTATGCTTTGAAATAATTCCTTGAAATTACTGTAGCGTCAAATTTGTTAGTATGAAAAATTTGACTTTTAACTTTTAACTTTTAACTGTTGAATGGATGACTTCCGTGAAACAGTATATTTTAATCCCAATGACCATAAACTTTGTACTCTACCTGCATATTCTATTTCTAAATATTATTTATTGGAGTAAATACTTGGTATTTAGTAACTTATGTTATAAATAAAGGTTATTTTTTTCAGCTTCTAATTAGCAAGACTTTTGAGGAGTGCTATTATATAGTATTATTTATTATCTCTACTTCTTATTCTTATTGTAAATCAAATTTCATAGCTTCAAAAAAATCTATGTCGTATGAACATATTTTCAACAGTAAAGTAAAATGTTCTGAAGAACTAACTCCCAACGAAGCCATTTTTGCCATTGGTTTAATGGTTATGGCTGTTGATGGTGATATTGATATGAATGAAGTAGAAATTATCGAGGGTTTTTTACTTAGAAAAGGATTCAATGCTAAAGAAGTAGATGCAGCCAGAGAAAAAGTTTTAAGAATCATTCGTCAAGAAAAAAATGAAGCATTATTTTGTGCAGCTAAACAGGTGCTTCAAGATGAACAGCAAATCGAAAGTGCTTTTGATTTAGCTGTTAAAGTAGCAATAGCAGATGATAAAGTTACAGAAGAAGAAGATAGTTTTGTAAAGGGGTTAGCTCAAGCTCTAAAAATTAGTCAAGAAAAGGTAGATAAAATATTTGCAGATGCCACAAAATATTATCATAATTCTGGAAGATTAATTGAAAAAATTGAGGAAATTTTATCAAAGTTACCTATTGGCTCTAAATATGAAGGGTATATTGATACTACTACAGGCTTAAGGTCATTAAATATTAAAATTCGGACTCCAAAAGATGAGTTAGTAATACTTAATATTGATGAAACTGGAGATGAGAATCAAATAGAAATGGAATTGGAGGCAGCACCACCATGGATGTTCTAAAATTCAGGCAGAATAATTTTGAAACAGTTAACAGTTATTGATGTATAGTACTGGGAGGTTCAAACCAGCTAAAATATGTAATATATTTTAAAAATATCGTGTGAATTTGAAGACAAGTTTCATAAAAATATTCCTACTTGTTGATAATAGTTAGTAGGAGTGCAAAAAATTTAATAGTTTTTTATGTGATTTTACTACAGCTATCTTTTTTGTATTTTTTATTAAATAAGAGGTTTGAAAGAGTTCAAAATTAACTGATGACTTATCAAGAATGAAAGAGGAAATAACATGGTTAATTAAGTAATAATTTTGATATTTTACTATTCATGGAATCTACAAAAATAGTTTTTTCATAGATATTTGAAACAAAACTATTACAGATTTAGCAAAATCACGTTTTGCAGTATGTTACTTATGAAAGTAGAATACAGCAATTACTAAAAATAATTATAAATTTATTTGATTAAATAAATTTGGGATTAATTTTTATATTTTCAACTTTAGACTTAATTCATAACAGGATTTTCTCTATCTAAACTACTGTTTTTTTGTAACTAATAATGAATCTTAATCGCCGTAATTTTTTGATATTAGTAAGTGCAACTTTAGGAGTTATGACTCTAAATGGTTGTCAAATATCGGAAGATAATTCTTCTTCTTCAGTAACTACATCTACTTCACCAAATGATACTAAGTTAGCTGAAAGTTCGGGGGGTTTTCAACTAACACCTTTGCCTTATGAATATGACGCATTGGAACCTTATATTGATAAGGAAACTATGCAGTTTCACTATGGTAAACATTATGCTGGTTATATTAAAAACTTGAATGGGGCGATCGCTAAGTATCCTGAACTTAAGGATAAGAGTGCTGAGGATTTATTGCTTGGTTTGAATGGTTTACCGGAGGATATTCGTACTGCTGTAAGAAATAATGGTGGTGGTTATGTTAATCATAAAATGTTTTGGGAAATTATGAGTCCTAATGGTAGGGGCAAACCTGAAGGGAAAATAGCTGCTGCTATTGATGAAAGTTTTGGTAATTTTGATAGTTTTAAGGAAAAGTTTAATGCTGCTGGTGGCGATCGTTTTGGTAGTGGTTGGGTATGGTTGGTTTTGGGTAAGGATGGAAAGTTAAAGGTTATTAGCACTGCTAATCAAGATAGTCCTTTTTTGACTGGGGATTATCCAATTATGGGTAACGACGTCTGGGAACATGCTTATTATTTGAGGTATCAAAATCGTCGCGGTGATTATTTGAAGGCTTGGTGGAATGTTGTTAATTGGCCGGAAGTTAATCGCAGATATGAGCAGGCGGTTAGTTAATGGTTAATGGTTTTTAGTTAACAGTTAGTAATTGGTAGTTATAGTCATTTCAAATAAGGATGAAACCTTTTGTTTGAACCCAAGGAACACTTCCCTCAAGTAAACTGATATGACTATATTATTTTAATTGCATTCAGCTTTTTATTTAGCTTAGTTGAATAAAAAGTCTAGTATATAGGCGAAATAGACCATATAAACTTTATGATATCATAATTTTTGTGGGAATGCAACCGAAAATTCTTTGACGCGCGATTTTTTCTGGTGCTTCAGAGAATGAAAAAATTAGTAATTTTCCACTGGGGAGAAATAGATAGAAAGATTTGGGGAAAAACAAACCTATCTTTCGAGTGCTTCACAGGATGAAAATATCTCTAGCATTGCTCCTGGGAAAATTTCTGAACATCCTTCGACGCGCCGAATTTTTCAGGTAGCTCTCAGAGAATGAAAAAATTAGTAATTTTCCACTGGGGAAAAATAGATAGAAAGATTTGATCGGGAAAAAAATTTGGTAGTTATCTAGATTTTTGATAGGTGGGAAAATTAGTTAATTTTGAGGAATTAGAAATTTTGAAGGTAGGAGCGATCACTCTTAAAATACTTATTTATTAATTTTATCCTCTAATTACTTAGCCGAATTTAAGGTCAGATTAAGTGGTTAGGGTAGTCCGATCTATATCAGCTATCAAATCTTAACTGTATAATTATAAGAAAGACAAAAAAACATCCAAACTTCAGAAGAGTTACTTACATTTAGTCTAGCTATAACAATTTACTAACATGAACAAATATCCATATCTAGATTTTACTAACTATGGCTATCAAATCAGTAAAGAATTAGGGCGTAATTTACAAGGTGGGCGAATTACTTATTTAGCAAAATCTCTCACTTCAAATCGACAGGTTGTGATTAAAGAATTTAGATTTGCTCTTGCTGATGGAAGTTGGTCTGCTTTTAAAGCTTATCAACGAGAAATTTCGGCTCTAAAACAATTAAAAAATTCTCAGATTCCTTGTTATTTAGATTCTTTTGAAACTGAGTCTGGTTTTTGTTTAGTAACAGAATATATTCAGGCTCCATCTTTAGCAGAAAGACATATTTTTACTCCTGAAGAAGTGAAAAAAATTGCTATTTCAGTTTTAGAAATTTTGGTATATTTGCAAAATTTTCAACCGCCAATAATTCATCGGGATATTAAACCAGAGAATATTTTAGTGGATGAAAAATTACAGGTTTATTTAGTAGATTTTGGTTTGGCAAGATTGCGAAGTGGGGAGTTATCTTTGAGTAGTATTGCAGCAGGAACTCCAGGATTTATGCCACCGGAGGAAATGTTTAATCGACCTTTGAGTAATGCTTCTGATTTATATAGTGTGGGGGCGACTTTAATTTGTTTATTAACAGGAACTAGAAGTGTAGAAGTTGATAGGTTATTAGATGAAGATTATCGGTTTAAATTTAAATATTTAGCGCCTAATTTACATTTGAGTTTTGCAAAGTGGTTGACGAAGATGGTGGAAATTCATCCGAAAAGGCGTTATGAAAATGCTGTTTTAGCTTTGCAAGAATTAAAGGAAATTCCTGTTGTTAGAGGTGAGGAAAAAATTGCTTTTTCCGAGAATAAAGCTAGGGTCGATAAAAAAATTTTTGATAGGGAAATTCCTGTTTTTAAAGGTGAGGAAAAATTTGCTTTTCCGGAGGATGAGGTTAGGGTTAATAAAAATTTTGTTGGTTTTGTAGAGAATGGGGAAATATTTGCTAGTCCTAGGGGAGAAATTAAAGATAATACAAAAGTGGCTGGTATTGTGGGAACTATGGTAGCTATTTGTACTATTTTTACTGTTGGGTTACTTATTAGTTTACCCAATAAAGTTTTAGTAAAAAAACAAACTCCAGCAAGTCACACTTTAGTAGATAATTATTCACTAATTGAGTATCTTCAGAAAAGAAAGGAATGTCCAGCGTGTTCATTTGGCTACGCGAACTTAGAAAATGCAAATCTAGAAGGTATTAATCTGGAAAGTGCGAATCTAAAAGGTGCGAATCTAAAAGGTGCAAATCTAAAAGGTGCAAATCTAAAATTAGCTAGGCTATACGGTGCAAATTTAGAAGGTGTAAATTTAGAAGGTGCAGATTTAACAGGAACATCTTTGCAAGATGCTAACTTACAAAATACTGACTTACAAAATACCAATATAATAAAGTCAAACCTCAAGAGAACATTAATTAATGAAAAGACAATACTAACTCCTAAAGCACGTCTAGTTTGGCAAATTGTTAATGGCAAATATCAAGGTTTAGACCTAAAAAATGCTGACTTATCTCGTGCTAACTTATCGGAAACAGATTCTTTAGCAAATTTTGACCTAGAGGGTGCTAACCTAGAAAAATCTGTTGTTGCATATACCATACTTTCTGGTGCAAATTTGAAAAATTCTAATCTAAAAAATGCTTGGTTTAACGATGTAGATTTAGATAATGCTGACTTACAAGGTGCTAACTTACAAAACACACGTTTTGCTGCAAAAATTAATTTACGAAGAGCTAATTTTGAAGGTGCTAATTTAGCAAATACTGACTTTAATGTAAATTACCCAGGAACTAATATTAGCCTAGAAGAAGCTAGCCTTAAAAATGCTAATCTGGAAAATGCAAACCTAACTGGAGTAAACCTTAAAAATGCAAACCTTACAGGAGCAAATATTAAAGGTGCTGATTTTACAGGTGCAAATCTAGAAGGTGCAACTATGCCGGATGGGAGTATATATAATGGCAAATATAGATAAATAAATAAATAGGTTTGAGAGTTTCTCCTCAGATTAGTTCTACTCTCTCATCTTCTTTCAGGATGCAACTGAAAATCCTTTAACGGGAGATTTTTTTCAGCTAGCTCTAGGAAATGAAAATGTTGGAAGTTTTTCACTCAGGCAGAGATGGATGGGAAGATTTTGGGAACAACAAACCATCTTTATGGGTAGGAAATAACAATATTCTGGCATTGCTCCTGGGGAAAATTATTGAAAATCCTTTGACGCGACAAATTTTCTTGGTGCTTCACAGAATGAAAATATCCTGGCATTGCTCCTAGGGAAAATTGCTGAACATCCTTCGATGCGCCGAATTTTTCAGGTAGCTCTCAGAGAATGAAAATGTAGGCAATTTTTCACACTAGGAGAGATAGTGGGAAAAAATTTGGGAAAAAGCAACCTATTTTTCTGAGACTTCACAGAATGAAAATATTCTGCCATCGCTCCTGGAGAAAATTGCTGAACATCCTTGCGCCGAATTTTTCAGGTAGCTCTCAGAGAATGAAAATGTAGGCAATTTTTCACACTAGGAGAGATAGTGGGAAAAAATTTGGGAAAAAGCAACCTATTTTTCTGAGACTTCACAGAATGAAAATATTCTGCCATCGCTCCTGGAGAAAATTGCTGAACATCCTTCGACGCGCCGAATTTTCCAGAAGCTTCAGAGAATGAAAATATTGATAATTTTTCAATGGAGAGAGATGGGTGGAAAGATTTTTAGACAAACAAACCTATCTTTGGAGTGCTTCACAGAATGAAAATATCCTGGCATTGCTCCTAGGGAAAATTGCTGAACATCCTTCGATGCGCCGAATTTTTCAGGTAGCTCTCAGAGAATGAAAATGTAGGCAATTTTTCACACTAGGAGAGATAGTGGGAAAAAATTTGGGAAAAAGCAACCTATTTTTCTGAGACTTCACAGAATAAAAATATTCTGGCATTGCTCCTGGGGAAGATTCTGGGAAATCCTTCGACGCGCCGAATTTTTCCGAAGCTTGAGAGAATAAAAATATTGGTAATTTTTCACACTAGGAGAGATG
>NZ_JBNHEP010000271.1:54335-58914 GCF_050015995.1 Dapis brunnea BLCC-M229
TTTCCGAAGCTTGAGAGAATAAAAATATTGGTAATTTTTCACACTAGGAGAGATGCATGGAAAAATTTTGAGAAAAACAAACCTATCTTCGGAGTGCTTCAGAAAATAAAAATATCTCTGGCATTGCTCCTGGGGAAAATTCTGGAACATCCTTCGACGCGCCGAATTTTTCCGAAGCTTGAGAGAATAAAAATATTGGTAATTTTTCACACTAGGAGAGATGAATGGAAAAATTTTAGGAAAAACAAACCTATCTTTAGAGTGCTTCAGAGGATGAAAAGATTCTGGCACTGCTCCTGGGGAAAATTCTGAAAATCCTTCGGCGCGCCGAATTCTCCGAGTAGTTCTCAGAGAATAAAAATATTAGTAATTTTCCACTGCCGAGAAATGGATGGAAAAATTTTGAGAAACACAAACCTATCTTTAGAGTGCTTCAGAGGATGAAAAGATTCTGGCACTGCTCCTGGGGAAAATTCTGAAAATCCTTCGGCGCGCCGAATTCTCCGAGTAGTTCTCAGAGAATAAAAATATTAGTAATTTTCCACTGCCGAGAAATGGATGGAAAAATTTTGAGAAACACAAACCTATCTTTAGAGTGTTTCAGAGGATGAAAAGATTCTGGCATTACTCCTGGGAAAATTTCTGAAAATCCTTCGGCGCGCCGAATCTTTCCAGTAGCTCTCAGATTTTGCTGATAACCAATAACTGATTTAGCACTACAAATTTTGCTGATAACCGATAATTGATAACTGATAACTAATAACTAATAACTAATAACTGAAATGACTACCCCTGAAAATACAATCCGCATCCGAGGAGCAAGACAACATAACCTCAAAAACATCGACCTAGAACTCCCACGCGATCGCCTCATAGTCTTTACAGGAGTTTCTGGCTCCGGCAAATCCTCCCTCGCCTTCGACACAATTTTTGCCGAAGGGCAACGTCGCTACGTCGAATCCCTCAGTGCCTATGCCCGACAATTTCTCGGACAACTCGACAAACCAGACGTAGACTCCATCGAAGGATTAAGCCCTGCTATATCCATTGACCAAAAATCCACATCCCATAATCCTCGCTCCACAGTCGGCACCGTCACGGAAATTTACGACTATCTGAGATTATTATTTGGGAGAGCGGGAGAACCCCATTGCCCAATTTGCCACCATAATATTGCTCCTCAAACCATTGATGAAATGTGCGACAGAATTATGGCTCTTCCAGACCGCACCAAATTTCATATCCTAGCTCCCGTGGTTCGAGGCAAAAAGGGGACTCATCAGAAACTTTTATCTAGTTTAGCTGCTCAAGGATTTGTTCGTTTGAGGGTTGATGGAGAGGTTGTAGAAATTGCTGAAAACATCAAATTAGATAAAAATCGTACACATACTATAGAAATTGTTATTGACAGACTAATTAAAAAGTCTGGTATAGAAGAACGTTTAGCAGATTCTCTAAATACTTGTCTACGTCAATCTACTGGAATTGCTTTAATTGACGTATTAAATGACACATCGGCAAAGATAGGGGCAGTGCCTACAAAAAATAAGTATAACCTAAGTCCGGCAAAAATAGCAACTTCAGCTAATTCTAAATCTGACAATAATTCAGCTAATTCCAGTCAGGAACTAGAAGCAGAAATGGAAAAGTCTCAGACTCAAATAGTATTTTCGGAAAATTTTGCCTGTCCGGAACATGGAGCAGTGATGGAAGAATTGTCACCCCGGCTCTTTTCTTTCAACTCCCCCTACGGTGCTTGTCCGACCTGTCACGGCTTGGGTAGTCTCAAGCAATTTTCCCCAGAATTAATAGTACCCGACCCTAATGCACCCTTATATTCAGCGATCGCTCCTTGGTCGAATAAGGAAAATCCCTATTATTTTTCTCTACTGTATAGTTTGGCTGAAGCTTATGACTTTGAGATAGAAACTCCCTGGAATAAATTGAGCAAGAAAGAACAAAAGTTAGTGTTAGAAGGTAGCGACGAACCTATCTGGATGGAAACGAAAAATGGAGAAGGAGATTATCGTTACTATCCTGGAGTTATCCCGATTTTGGAAAAACAATATCAGGAAACAGGTTCAGATTTAATCAAACAAAAATTAGAACAATACTTAGTCAATCAAACCTGCGAAACTTGTCAAGGAAAAAGACTAAAACCAGAAGCACTTGCCGTAGAAGTCGGGCAATATAAAATTACCGACTTTACAGAAGTTTCCATTCAAGAATGTCTAGAAAAAATCAATAACTTAAAACTAAGCGAACGCCAGGCAAAAATAGCAGAATTAGTATTGAGAGAAATTCGAGCCAGATTACAATTTCTCCTCGACGTTGGCTTAGATTATCTAACATTAGATCGAGCAACAATGACACTTTCTGGAGGAGAAGCCCAAAGAATTAGATTAGCAACACAAATTGGTTCTGGTTTAACAGGAGTTCTCTACGTTTTAGACGAACCAAGTATTGGTTTACATCAGAGAGATAACAATCGTCTCTTGCAAACTTTAACCAAACTTCGCGACTTAGGAAATACATTAATAGTTGTAGAACATGACGAAGAAACTATTAGAAAAGCCGACCATATTATTGATATAGGTTCCGGAGCAGGAGTGCATGGCGGACGAATAATTTCTCAGGGAAATTTCCAGAGATTATTAGCAACAGAAGAATCACTAACAGGTGCTTATTTATCCGGCAAAAAAATTATTGCCACCCCATCAGAAAGAAGAGTAGGAAACGGCAAATCTCTACTATTGAAAAATTGTCATCGAAACAATCTCAAAAATATAGATATAGAAATTCCTTTAGGAAAACTTGTCTGTATTACTGGCGTTTCCGGTTCAGGAAAATCTACCTTAATGAACGAATTACTTTATCCAGCATTGCAACATTATCTCAGTCGAAATATTCCCTTTCCCAAAGACTTAGAAAAAATCAAAGGATTAAAAGCAATAGACAAAGTAATCGTAATCGACCAATCACCTATAGGCAGAACACCCCGTTCCAATCCAGCAACTTATACAGGAGTCTTTGATGTAATCAGAGGAATATTTGCCGAAACCATAGAAGCAAAAGCCAGAGGTTATAAACCAGGACAATTTTCTTTTAATGTCAAAGGCGGTAGATGTGAAGCTTGTAGCGGACAAGGTGTAAATGTAATAGAAATGAACTTTCTGCCAGATGTTTATGTGCAATGTGAAGTTTGTAAAGGTGCAAGATATAGCAGAGAAACTTTGCAAGTAAAATATAAAGATCGGTCGATTGCTGATGTTTTGAATATGACTGTAGAAGAAAGTTTAGAAGTATTTAAAAATATTCCCAGGGCAGCCAATAGATTACAAACTTTAGTAGATGTAGGATTAGGTTATGTCAAATTAGGTCAACCGGCACCCACTCTTTCTGGTGGAGAAGCACAAAGAGTAAAATTAGCTTCCGAATTGTCTAAGCGAGCAACAGGAAAAACTATTTATTTAATAGATGAACCAACCACTGGTTTATCATTTTATGACGTTCATCAATTATTAAACGTTTTGCAAAGATTGGTAGATAAAGGAAATTCCATTGTAGTAATTGAGCATAATTTAGATGTGATTCGTTGCACCGACTGGGTAATAGATTTAGGTCCGGAAGGAGGAGATAAAGGAGGAGAAATTATTATTTGTGGAACGCCGGAAGAGGTCGCAGAGAATTTTGAGTCTTATACAGGGAAATATTTGCGAGAAGTCTTAGAAAAGTATCCGCCCCAGGTTGAAGAAAATTGAGATTTACTGAAGTCTGAATATATGTAGTAGAAAATTTGTCAGAGACTTTTCTAGAAGAGTGGAGCGTTCGCGATAGCGTTGCGTCAGCAAATCGCCTCTTACTTCCCCTCAACTTTCTGCCAGTGTTCTGAGGAAGTGAACATTTCACATCCATATATAAATAGTAGAAAATTTGCCAGAAACTTTTCCAAAATATCTGCTTTAGCTAGAGGTTAAGTAGATATTTTCTGAAGTTGAGCAACTATCTCTTGCTTCTCTTGAACTTTTTACCAAAAAATAAGTTCTCAAGCCTCCCCTTTAAAGGGGATGAAAAAAAATAAAGTTCAATATTTCAAGCCTCTGACTTCAGGCAGAGGTACTGATAACTGATAACTGAAATGACCAGTTCTGTGAGGAGGTGAAAATTTCACTTCCATATATAGGTAGTCGAAAATTTGCCAGAGAGTTGTCCAGAATATCTGCTTTAGCTAGAGGTTAAGTAGATATTTTCTGAATTAGAGGAACTACCTCTTGCTTCCCTTCAACTTTCTGCCAATTTTTCTCAGAGTCGAAAATTTGCCAGAGAGTTGTCCAGATATTTGCTTTACCTAGAGGTAAGTAGATATTTTCTAAAGTTGAGCAACTTCCTCTTGCCTCCCTTCGACTTTTTATCAGTTCTCTGAGGGGGTGAAAATTTTACTTCCATATATAGGTAGTCGAAAATTTACCAGAAACTTTTCCAAAATATCTGGTCTATTCTCTGAGGGGGTGAAAATTTTACTTACATATATAGGTAGTCGAAAATTTACCAGAAACTTTTCCAAAATATCTGGTCTATC
>NZ_JBNHEP010000272.1:0-21748 GCF_050015995.1 Dapis brunnea BLCC-M229
TAAATAATTAAACAGTTTAGGTTAAAAGCCTCCCCTTTCAAGGGGAAAAAAGCGGCCGAGGGATGGCGAGGTCTCCTCGCCATCCCATCCTAGGTCATGCTCCGAAACGACCGCTTTTTCTCCATGAATGGAAAGGCTTTATACCTTAATTTTTCGGTAAATATTGTTTTGTTTGAGAAACATCTTAGCTGCTATAAACAATAATCCAGTTTGTAATCCAATATTCAACTTTACTTTACTACTTTTAGGGGACAAAGAAAATTTCTTTTCTACTCTGTCCCCATTATTTTTGAGTTCCAGATACAGAAACAACTACATAATAATTAGGGCTTGCTAATCAAATCTAAAAGCATTTACATATCAAGGCTAAAGCCATTTTTGTGCGAAAAAAGTGCCAGCTTTTTGCTTCCTTAAGGTCACACAAGTGAGGATATTGAGCAGACAAGGGCAGAAAAATTGAGGGACAAATATATCCGACTACATCCTCTGTAATTCCTATTTCTCCTGTACCTCGCCAATCCGATGGCTCCCCTACCTGACTCGGTCCTCCTGACTCCTACCTTCACCCATAAGACTTATTCAGCAAACGCTAATTATGGTGCTCTACTCAATTTGAGATTGGGTTTTGACATTGAGGTAATTTATATTCTACTATACCGCCTCAAATACCTTGAATCTAATGCTCAACTAAGCAACAACTTACTTAGATATTGCTAATTGAGCTTCCCCATAGATGTATTGTCCCAGAGCATTTGCTTCTCTAGGTGGTTGAGCCAAATGAGCTTTCAGACCTGCCTCTTGGAGTAGCTTTTGCAAATCTTCCTGGAAAAAATCTGCCCCACCACCAGTAAGAACAACATCAGTTACCCTTTCTGGTATCCACTTAATTAAACGGTCACAAAGTTTAGCCGCAAAAACCTTACGCAATTCAGGTACAATACCATCTAGATTAATAGGTTTTGTTACACCTCTAGGACGATAGGAACGCTGACCTTCAGGTTTATGGACAGCTTCCAACAAATACAAGGACTGAGCATCTGCTCCTTCAATCTTAGCAGCCACATCTTCATAAAACTGGCTCATGGCAAAAGGTTCACTCTTAGAAGCAGCCCTAGCAAACCGGAAACGATCTACCATCAAGAAATCGGTAGTTTGATGGCCAATATCAACAATAGCAAGAGATAATTTGGGCAATTCTGGCTGAAATTCTTTACCATGATTAGCCTCAGTCCATAGCAAACTACCATATCCTTCTGGCATGACCCAAACTTTGTTAATTCTAATTTCTACAGGTTCACCGCCTCGATAAGACATTTTATGAGGACATTGCAGTTGGCTAATAATCTGTGTCTTTTCCTTTTCAAATTGTTCTTGGGAATAGAAAGGTAAACCTATGACAACCGAAAATTCTCCTTTGAGCTGAAAATAGCCAGCACAGGCCAAGATTTTAATTAAAGCATCTTCAACTTTAGACTTAGCAAAAGATCTCTCATCACCAAATAGATTAGCTCCAAAGTCAGCACCAAGTTGACCTACAGCATATCCAGAACCTTGATATTCCAACCACATATCTAATAAAGGGTCTGTAGGTTTAGACTCAAAATTACCAGCTCTGACTTGTTCTACAGTTAATTGTTTGACATTGGCTGGAATAAAAACTACACCATTTGGGGTACGACTCACACAAGCTTTGGCAGCTGTTCGTCCTAGGTCGACACTAAGAATTGCTTTTTTACTAACATTGGCTGGTTTCTGGGTCAGCATTGCTGCTGCTGCTGGCTGTTTAATTACCATTAGGCTCTATTACCTCACTAAACTCTTAAATCAAAATACTACCGTTATTAAAAGTCCTAAATTTCTATTTATATATTTATATATCTATATATCTATAAATTTAGCGAATTAAGACAAACGGCATGAAAGGCACTAAGGGACTCAAATCGCCTGACAAAATTAATAATTGTACAAGATAGAGTTACAGTACCTTCAGAAATTCCAGTCAACTGGATAATAATTCATAAAAATATAATCACATAAGATAGGTCTTTATTTTGTCAGTCTTACCTCGACTGAGTGTTATAGCGCTAGGGAATAGGGAATAGGGAATAGGGAATAGGGAATAGTAAAGTGTGAAAGGGTTTCAGAATTTAGAAATGTCCTAACCTTAATGCGTAGCGCTATAGCGTTTGCCTAGCATTCCGAAGGAAAGCTCCTCCGTTTGCGCAGCATTCCCCAGGAAAGGAGGCACTATAACACTACGCCAGTTGCTTCAACTCGGGAGACCTACCCAAGGTATTAACTCCTCCATACCATAGAAAAAAGCATTAAGCTTGCCCTAATCTCTATTGTTAAGTTACATTTAGTTAAGATTATGAGTGTAGAAAATTACACTTTTTACTTATTTAATGCAATTTTACTAAAAGAGGCCATTTTTTGATGAAAATTTCTTGGAGAACCATTGTACTTTGGAGCCTGCCAGCTTTGGTCATTGGTTTTTTTATCTGGCAAGGGGCATTTGCCCAAACAGCAGTAAATATGGGTAGTAACACTGCTAGAACCCGTATGAGCTATGGCAGATTTTTGGACTACTTACAAGCAGATCGAGTTACAAGCGTAGACCTCTATGATGGTGGTCGTACAGCTATTGTGGAAGCTGTAGATGACCTGAACAACCAAGTGGAAAGATTAAGGGTAGATTTACCTGTTAACTCCCCAGACCTAATTTCTCGTCTGCGAGAAGCAAATATTAATTTTGACAGCCATCCTCCACGCAACGAAGGAGCAGTATGGGGTTTATTAGGAAATTTGATTTTCCCAGTTTTATTGATTGTGGGTCTGTTCTTCTTGTTCCGTCGCTCTAGTAATGTTCCTGGTGGCCCTGGACAAGCAATGAACTTTGGTAAGTCTAAAGCTCGCTTCTCAATGGAGGCCAAAACAGGTGTTTTATTTGATGATGTGGCTGGGGTTGATGAGGCCAAAGAAGAATTACAAGAGGTTGTGACTTTCCTGAAAAAACCAGAAAGATTTACAGCAGTGGGAGCCCGTATTCCTAAAGGTGTGCTGTTGGTAGGTCCTCCGGGAACTGGTAAAACTTTGTTGGCCAAGGCGATCGCTGGTGAAGCTGGTGTGCCATTCTTCAGTATTTCTGGTTCGGAATTTGTGGAAATGTTTGTTGGTGTGGGTGCTTCCCGCGTGCGCGACCTTTTCAAAAAAGCTAAGGAAAACGCCCCCTGCATTATCTTTATTGATGAAATTGACGCTGTGGGTAGACAACGCGGTGCTGGTATTGGTGGTGGTAATGATGAAAGGGAACAAACTCTTAACCAACTACTAACTGAGATGGATGGTTTTGAGGGTAACAGTGGAATTATTATTATTGCTGCGACTAACCGTCCTGATGTTTTAGATTCTGCATTGTTGCGTCCCGGTCGTTTTGACCGTCAAGTTACTGTTGATGCTCCTGATATTAAGGGTCGTTTATCAATTCTAAATGTTCATGCTCGTGATAAGAAGCTAAGTAATGAAATATCTCTAGACGCGATCGCTCGTCGGACCCCTGGTTTTACAGGTGCAGATTTAGCTAACCTATTGAATGAAGCTGCTATTCTGACTGCTCGTCGTCGCAAAGAAGCAATTACGATGCTAGAAATTGATGATGCTGTAGACCGAGTGGTTGCAGGTATGGAAGGTACTCCGCTCATGGATGGTAAGAGCAAGCGACTTATTGCTTATCACGAAGTTGGTCATGCTATTGTTGGTACTCTACTTAAAGAACATGACCCCGTGCAAAAAGTTACTTTGGTACCTCGCGGTCAAGCTCGTGGTCTCACCTGGTTTATGCCTAATGAAGAGCAAGGTTTAATTTCCAGGTCACAAATTCTGGCTCGCATTAGTGGTGCTTTGGGTGGTCGTGCTGCTGAGAAAGTAATTTTTGGTGATGCTGAGGTGACAACTGGTGCTGGTAATGACTTACAACAGGTTACAGGGATGGCACGTCAAATGGTGACTCGTTACGGTATGTCCGATCTCGGTCCGATGTCTCTGGAAACTCAACAAAGTGAGGTATTCTTGGGTCGAGACTTAATGACTCGTTCAGAATATTCTGATGAAATTGCTTCTCGAATTGATGCTCAAGTTCGCACCATTGTAGAACATTGCTATGAAGACGCTTGCCAGATGATGCGGGATAACCGGGTTGTTATAGATCGTTTAGTCGATCTGTTAATTGAAAAAGAGACTATTGATGGTGACGAATTCCGACAAATTGTCGCTGAGTACACCAATGTTCCTGAGAAAGAACGTTATGTTCCAATCGTTTAATTGAGTTTCTGCATTTCAATTTAATATAGCTATTTTAGGATGGTAGATTACTCTATCTAAATAATAGTTTAAGTGCCGAATCTACCGGTAAAAAAAAGAACTAAGAGTTAAGTAGTTTGTTCTCTTTACTTTTAGTTCTTTTAATATGAAATATAATGTTATACAAAGCTTGACATACTCTCCGGTCTGAAGACACAGAGATTCTCCGCTTGACATACTCTCCGGTCTGAAGACACGGAGATTCTCCTGAAAACAGGATTCTTGGTTCAACAACTCCACTTAAACCAAACATCTTGAGATATTTAGTCCAGAGATGGTTCTCAGACCAAGGGTTTGCTCTATTCCAAAAGCCTGTAGACCTATGCCCTACGGTACAGTTCAAACCTTAAAAAAACTTTGGTTCTCTGGTACTTGGTGCTAGTTTGCTACCATTAGTAGCTAGGTTTTTAGAGCGGTTGAATACCTTTGCCTCTTATATCAGCAGATCACAAAGTCCCCCTAAAAAGCCAGGGCCTTTTCATTCTCACTTTAGGTGCAGAATTATAGACTAAGGAGCAGATTTTGCCCCATATTTGGCCTAATATTAGCTTGATTGGCCATTTATGCTTGATGAAATAGTGCGATCGCTTAGTTGTACATAGCATGAGCGCCACCTAGCAATGGCAAACCAACCCACCTACTGCGCTCAAACTCTCCGGAATAGTGCGCTCCACAACCCTTTGTAATTTTCCCCTAAGCAAGGCTTTCCTACACAATGCTACGCGGGAGGACTATTTCTATAGAACCCCTAAGCGTATCTTTGTCAGAGACCTGCGTTTTTCACTAGTCCTCAGTCGGACCAAGTCAGGAGGCACGGAGGACTGAGTCAGGAGGCACGGAGGACTGAGTCAGAAGATGGAGGGAAGGCATAAGGGAAAAAGCTCCTGGGACCCCGCCCCCTTCGGGTATCTCTTTCAGAGACGCTGCGTGAACGGCAGTTCTGTGACTGTCGCTTAACCCGAAGGGCGCACTGCACTCACTGTCGCACGGCGCACTTGGTAGGACACCAAGCAGGTTGAAAAATACTCCCCACCTCCCTATCTCTTTTTAAGGGGAGAAAATTTCCGACTCTATCCTTGTATAGCAGTTGTCATTACTGGCGCGGACATTCTGGCTCCTCTTAAATTTAGTCACATCCAGAATTTAACTTCGTCTCTTCTAACTCCTGACTTCTAACTTCCTTCTACTATAGGAGAGAGGTTGGGTAAAAAATATAAAATGGTGCGTTGACAGATTTTTAAATCTCTATCAAACCTTAGATTTTAGCATTCTAATGCATCCTAGATTAATACACACTTTTAGCTGTGGTAGTCTACACTATCGCCAACAAATTGAACCAGAGAAAATGCTTATGGTTCCTGAGCTTCATCTTGAGGGTAGTAGTTTAAGAGGAATTAGCCGAAAGTGTGAATCTTGCCTATAATATAGTAGTTAGTTTGGTGAGGGCAGTCTTGACAATATTCCGATGAAAAAAAATATTATTACAAACTGTAAACCTTTCCCTAAAAAAACTCTAATTATTAGATAATAAAATTATTGTTTTGTGATTGAGGATATGAATTTTAGTTAGAGTTTGAGGTAGATAGGTGGCGCTGGTAAATATGTAAATATAAAGATGAACTGAATGCGCCAAGAACTATCGATCGGGCAAAATCTCTAAGTACCATAGAGTTGAAGTTTCATTTTCCATGCAATGTAGGTGAGTCTCTTAGCAAACATATCCGTAAAAATGGCCATCGAAGACATGAGCAAAACTACATTCGTGTCCAATGCGATCGCCAAGCAAGTTGATTTTTACGATTCACCTGGATATAGTCAGGAGATTAAAGCTCTATCTCTCAAAATATAGGTCAATTTTTAAATTACCAACGCCAAAGAGGTTGACAAAAGTAAAAAAGAAAGTAAAGTTCAGGTTGCCATAGATAAGTCAAGCTACTGCACTACTGAAAGCGGACAAACTACGCCAGTTACCCAAAAGAAATAAAGAGAAAAAAGATTAATGACTAAACTAATTATACAAATTCCTTGTTATAACGAAGAAGCTACTTTAGGATTGACTCTAACTGAATTACCTCGACAACTTCCTGGTATAGATAAGATAGAATGGTTAATTATTAATGATGGTAGTATTGACAAAACTGTAGAAGTCGCCAAAGCAGCAGGAGTCGATCATATTGTTAATTTTGAATATAATCAAGGATTAGCAAAAGGTTTTATGGCGGGAATAGAAGCCTGTTTGCAACATGGAGCTGATATTATTGTTAATACGGATGCTGATAATCAATATTGTGCAGCAGATATACCTAAACTAATTGAACCAATTTTAGATGGAAGAGCAGAAATAGTGATTGGTGCTAGACCAATTCAACAGATTAAACATTTTTCACCAATCAAGAAATTGTTACAAAAAATAGGTAGTTTAGTCGTCCGTATTGCTAGTGAAACAAATATTGCTGATGCTCCTAGTGGTTTCCGTGCTATTACTCGTAATGCAGCACTACAATTAAATGTTTTTAATGAATATACTTACACACTAGAAACTATTATCCAAGCTGGGCAAAAAGGAATGACAATTATTTCTGTCCCCATTAGAACTAATGGTTATTTACGACCATCTAGATTAGTTAAAAGCATTCCGGCTTATATCCAAAGATCTATTTTTACGATCGTTCGGATTTTTATGACTTATAAGCCTCTAAAGTTTTTCACAATTTTAGGGACTATTCCCTTTAGTTTTGGTTTCCTTTTATGTGTACGTTGGTTCATTCTATACTTGAGTGGCACTACGAGGTCTCATGTCCCTAGTTTAGTCTTAGCTGCAATTTTAATTTTAATGGGATTTCAGTTATTTATTTTTGGTCTAATTGCTGATTTGATGTCAGTTAATCGTAAGCTTTTAGAAGATATTCAGTTAAAATTACGTCGTAATTTTTTAGCTAACTCATTAGAAAAAAAACCTAAAAATTATGATTTTGATTAGCTTTTCTTGGTAAAAATTTGCTGAATCTTTTTAAAAATCATTATTGAAATATTAAAAATGATAATTCTTCCTATCTTATCCTTAGTTTTAATTTTTGCTCAATTATTAACTCAAAAAAATGATTGGCGTGATTGTTTTTTTAAAGCAATTGTTTTATGGGGAATATTTTTAACAATAATAACTGAATTACTTAGTCTATTTGGTTTATTTCAGTATTTTTGGGTGATAGCAGCTTGGTTATTAATAAATTGTTTATATATATTTTTACTAACAAAATATTCGTTAAAAAAACATATAAATAATCTTAAAATATGGTGCAAAAGCTTACTGGGATTATCACCAATGTCAATACTTTTGCTCACCTGTATAACAATTATTGTGTTCTTAATTGGTATAAATGCAATAATCGCTGCACCAAATCACTCCGATTCAATGGAGTATCATTTACCTCGTATATATTATTGGATTCAAAATCATACTGTCGCTCATTATCCTACCTATAATTTATTTCATCTCTATCAAAATCCTTGGTCAGAATATGCCATGGGTCACTTTCAAATTCTCAACAAAAGCGATCGCTTTGTGAATACGATCCAGTGGGGTAGCATGGTAATGAGTGTCTTGGGTGTTTCTATTCTTACCAAACAGTTAGGTGGTAATATTCGCTCTCAAATTCTCGCTAGTGTTTTTGCTGTAACTATTCCTATGGGAATTCTACAAGCTTCTGGTACTAATAACGATCTTGTAGTTACTTTTTGGTTAATTTGTTTTGTTTACTTTACATTTACAACCTTAGAAAACGGTATATCTAAGAGTAATATTCTGTTTTTAGGGTTTAGTTTAGGTTTAGCTATTTTAACAAAAGGTACGGCTTATATTTATGCTTTCCCATTTTGTATTTGGTTATTGTTGTGGGGGATTAAGAATTTAAAATGGCAAGCTATTAAACCTATAGTTATTATTTTATTAATAGTATTAGCCATTAATTTAGGACATTATTTAAGGAATTATGCTCTTTTTGACTCTGTATTAGGAATGGCAGGTACGGGAGAAACAAATAAAGATATCGGTGTGTTGATTTCTATCTCAGGAATATTAAAACATTTATCATTGCATGCTGATATTGTCAGAAATCTACAATTAGAAAAAATTATTTCTCCTCTTACGGGTTTAACGAATAAAGTATTAGAAATTATTCACGGAGTATTAGGAATAGACTTATTCGATCCAGCTTTAACTAGCCCTAAGGCAAGGAGATTTTATGTTCCTGGCTTATCTACTTATGAAGATACTGCTGGTAATCCTTTGCATTTATTGTTAATAATAGGGTCATTTTTTGTATTAACTTTCAATAAAAAAATATGGACAAATAAACTTTTAATTAAATATGGGATAGTTCTAGTTGTAGGTTTTGTTTTATTCGCAAGTCTTTTAACATGGTCTCCTTATCGTTGTCGATTACATTTACCTTTATTTATATTATTTTCTCCTTTTGTAGCTATTGTATTTTCTAAATCTTTACCGAAACAGATAAACTATTTCTTGGCAATACTTGTTTTATTTCTTTCTTACAAATGGGTTCTATTCAATTCGGTAAGACCATTAATTGGGGAGAACAATATTTTTCAAAGTTCAAGAACAGAACAGTATTTTGAAACTCAACAAAAATATCAAAAATTTTATTTAGATGAAGTTGTGAGAGTAGAATCAAATCAATGTAAAAATATAGGGTTAACTTTTAAAAATACTTCTTTTGAGTATCCTTTATTAGTTTTATTAAATGAAAATTACCCCAAACAAATTCAACATATAAATATGGACAATGAATCTCAAATATTAGTCAAGAAAGATTCTAACTCTAGTTTTCAAAACTTAAATAATGATTGTATTATCAATATAGATAGGAATAAGTTAAAAAAACCAGAGAATTAATAATTCAAATCAACTACAAAAAGTTATTATTTTATTCATGGTTTTAGGGTGCATAGTTCGATAAAAAATTATTCTCGTTTTTTAAAGATATTTAGTGTAGTTGTTCTTTCTCAATTAACAGTCGTATTTACTATCAATCTATTAGTAGATCCTTATAAAATTTATCGGATTATCAATATTGAGTATTTTAACCAGGAAAAACCTTTGATTGAAAAACAAGGAATGCGTAAAGTTAAGAGTATTGATATTGAACAAGGTAACTATGAAATTCTCTTATTAGGAACATCAAGGGTACAGAATGGATTAAATCCTCGTTCTCAAGTTTTTGGTTCTAAGAAACCATACAATGCGGGATTACCTTCAGCAGGAATCTATGAACTTCACCAAATTATAGATTTTGCTCGAACCAGAAAAAACTCCCGCTTGAAAACGGTGATATTAGGGTTAGATTTTTTCTCTTTTAATAAAAAAATAACTGTTAGTGGTGACTTTAAGGAATCAAGATTCGCTAATAAAAATGTTTTTATTGCCAGTATTCCTGACTTACTTTCTCTGGAAATTTTACAATCATCTATTGATACTCTAAAATTTAATTATAGAGGAAATAAAGCTAATTATTACGACGATCTAGGTACAAGAAATAGGGAATTACCAAGTCTCAAGCATCGAAAATTATTTAGGAAAATCTTATCTCAAAACATGATTTATCAATCATTATATGCTGGTTTTGAATTAAGTGATGAAAGATTAAAAGATTTTAATAATTTAATTGAGTATTGCTACAAACATAATATTGAATTATATCTATTTATATCTCCTGTTCATGCAAAACAGCTAGAAACAATTCGGTTGATGGGATTAAATCCTCAATTTGAGGACTGGAAGCGAGACTTAGTTAGAATTATTGCTGAACAGTCAAGAAAAAATCAGGATAAACCACCAATTAATTTATGGGATTTCAGTGGCTATAATACTATAACCATGGAAATTGTTCCGCCTCTGGATAGTGAAAATCAAATGAAATATTTTATAGATTCATCTCATTATAAGAAAATAGTTGGTGAAAAGATTTTGGTGAAAATTTTAAATTTACCCAAAGATGATGAAGATGAATATCCTCAAGATTTTGGTGTTTTAATTAATCAAGATAATATTGAGACTCATTTAACAAAAATCCGTAATGATGCAAAAATTTATCAGAAAAATTTTCCAGAAGAAATTGCTGGGATAAAACAATTAATTAAAGAAACAGAAGAAAAGCGTCTATCTAATCTTAAGAGATTTAATAATCAAGTTGAAAATGAAAATATAGAAATATAGCAATATAGAACTATAGCAGTTTTAGCAGGAGTATTTACATAAACTCAGCCTATTTTAACCGATTTTTTGTGATTTATTTCTAGATTTTTTTGTTCTATTTATGGAAAATGAATCTCAAATATTAATCAAAAAAGATTCTAACTATAATTTTCAAAAATTAAACAATTATTGTATTATCAATTATAGATAGAAGTGAAGTAACTTAAAAAAATTAACATAATCTACATTGCCAAAAGATACTATTAGTTGATATTTAGGCGCATTCAAAAATATATTTATTAATCCTGGAAGCTTGGCCGTATATGGTCTATCTTGGGTTCTTTTTCTCTGTGGATACACACAAAAAATAGTACAAAAAAAGAGGTTTCAGCTTTTCGTATTAATTCTGCCAATTTTACTGAAATTGATAGCTTCTATTCTTCAAAAATACACATTTACAACTTCGTCGAGCTTGGCTTATCTTCCAGGAGGAAGATCGCTTTTATTTATTCTTCCATCCTTGCTTGTATTGGTTGCTTAAGGTCTAGATTATCTCAAGAAAAGGGTTCACAAATTTGTATATATTGGTATAGTTTTTGTCCTTTTTCTTAATCCAGTCTTTATCGCATCGAACAATTTCCAGAACCTGATAGTAGGAGAAAATATTAGGCCAGTTATTGAATATATTGTTGATAAGTCTAAATCCAACGACAAAGTCTATTTATTCTATAGAACAAAGCATCAATTTGATTATTATCAGCACCGATTTCACAATTCAAAAAATTTAGAAACTATTAGGGGAGTTGGAGGTAAAAATAGTTTTGTCCAAGACATCGAAAATTTACGCGGTAATTCAAGGGTGTGGTTTTTGTTTTCCTGCACCTTGGAAAGAAGCTTAAAAGACAAAGAATTTACTTTAGATTATATTCAAAGCTTGGAGTGTTCGGTTAAATTAGATCCCTTGGAAAAGAAAGGTGCATCAACTTATCTTGATGACTTGAGTAGATGCTAGAAAGTCTATGATACCTCCGGTTCATAAAAACACCTTTCATTAAAACAACCCAGTCAGTATGATAAGCAGATGAATTTAGGCTTTATGTCAATGCTTGTATAGCTCTATAATAGGGTTTGCTGAAAAAGTCTTTTTAAGGAGTAGGGGAGTAGGTAGGGACGTTATAAATCAAGATTTGCTAATAAAAATATTTTTCTTAACACTATTCCTCACTTACTGCCTCTCCAAACTTTACAATCATATATTGATACTATAAAATTCAATTACACTTATAAATCACCCATTTTTCATCTTCTATCAGTTTTTCTAATGGTAGATTTGAATGCCAATTAGTCTTAGTTAAGATATAATCAGCACCAAAATCTTTCGCAATTCTGATAATTTCTTCATTACTTAAATTCTGATATTTTAAATCTAAATTACGGAAAATAATTCTTTTTTCCCACTCTAAATCCACTAGAATATTATAAAGTTCAGACCATTGTTTTATTCCTTTATCAGTGTAGGGAAAACTTTTGAAACTAAAAACTACAGATCTTTGAGAATAAAGGCGAAATTGATTTTGAGAAGGAGGAATCAAAATTAAGGAATCTTTGGTAGTAAGATTTCTAAAATTCAATGCGAGACGGTTGCTTGGGATCTGAGAATAATTAATTTGGGGTAATCTTTTATGTAAGAGTTGGAAAAAACCTAAATAAAAATAGATCAGAGAAAATATCGCTGCAGTATAAATAGTTGGATTAATCCTTACATTAAGTTTTTTTAGTAGTAATTGTTTTTCTTGTAATAAAAAAGGAATTAATAAAATTCCTAAAGAAAGTAATTGTAGAAAAATAATTTCCAATACTGTTGAAATTGATGTTGAAGGAGCATTGAAAATAATCAAACTTAATAAGCCAATAATTGCTACAGAAGTAAATAATCTGGATGTTGTTAATTTTAACCAATCAAAAGTTTGCAAAATTACAATTATTAAAACTACTGAAAAAAATAGCATTCCGTTATTATTGGTAGTCGGAATAGTCGGAATAAGAAGGAGCAGTAAACAAATTGCCGGATTCCCTTTTTGATAGTATTGAGTAACTGCAACACTGATAACTATAAGTGTGACAATTTTTGCAAAAGGAGTTGTTCTCGCTAATTGCAATTTTGCAAATAAAGATATAGGGTTGACTTCAACAAAAACATAATTAACAGCAAGTGCCAACAAAGTTAAATATATAATGATACAAAGATTTTTTTTATCATCAGAAGTTAATAAATCTGAGGTTTTAATTAATAAAAAAGTACCAGTAATATAAAAAATAAAACTCTTCCATTCTTGAATCAGAAACCGAGAAGGAATTATATGGTGAGGATGGCGAATATAACCATACCAATAAATAAATTCTGAGTCACTTAGAATTTCACCATTAGTTGCTCCTGTTAACTTCATGGGAACATAAACTAAACAAGCAAAGCCTACAAATATTACCAAAGAAGTTATTAAAGTTTTCAGAGAATGATTTTTATGTGCAGATCTCAATAATATAGGAATAAACAAACACCCTGGTAAAAAACCAACTAAAAATTGTAAAAGACAGGCCAATCCAAAAAATAAGTACCCTCTAAACCAGTTATTACAAAAGCAATAATAAATTCCCCAAATTGCCAACCCCATTGCAAAAATACTAGGAGTTGGTTCAGTTCTAAAAATGCTTGTATATCCAAGTGTTGCTTCTAAGTTATGTGTATTTAAAACTAAAAAAGCCAGTAGTGCTCCTGATAAAATAGAATGACCAAACTTTTTCCCTATGAGATATAAGCTTGTTACAAGGGAGGAAAAAGCCATTATATAGTAAAGTAAGTAGGTCAAGGATAAACCTAAACCTAGGCTAGCTGTTAAAGATATTAATTTTTGATAGTAGTATCTTGGTGTAAAATTTAAGAATTCTTGAACATAAAAATCTTTACTATAAATTTGAGGATCGATGAAAGCTTGAACATATGGAATTTCAACTGAAACATTGGAAGAGTTAAAAGAATAACCATAAATAATCAGTGAACCAGTAATTACAAGTATATAGATAGCAACTTGTTTTGGTAAATTAGTTTTTGTTAAGATCATTAGACCTCTGCGAAAATTAATTTCAAATGTTTTAATTTACTAAGCAAAAACTTAGTTTCTGGAAATGTCTATTGATATATCTATGTGTCTAAATCTAATACAATTTCACTAAATGGCTGTCACACATAAAGCCTCTATTTGTGACTTATTTAAAGTGAAATTTTATAATATAATGGATCTTGTATGATAAGATTAGATCATGTTAAATTTTGTATAAAACTCTGATGCTGATTCTCTAGTGCTAATATTACTAATTGAGGTGAAGAAAAATCTTTTGAACAGACAAAGGATTGAGGTCCTAGATTAAGCATTATAGCGCTTTTTAAACCTCTAATCAGCTTTGTTTATGGTGAGCGTTATCGGTGGTGAACCGTAAATCTTACATCCAGATGATGGAGGGAAAAGCTCAAGAAGCAGAAAAATTAGGACGTATGAGAGTCATAGTACAGGATAATGGCCTTATACACAAATGTCAGGAAGTTCAAAAGTTATGGTCAAAGTAGGAATATTAGGTTTATACATCTTTATTTCTGCCTAAATATTGTTCCAAGATCAACTCAATTGAATTGGAGTGGCAATATCTCAAAAAAGATAACTGTCCCGACAAATGTTTGACGACAAGTTAGACCTTGCTTATGGAATTTATGGATGGAGTGACTGGGAGGCTAGAAAGAGGACAATACAGTACAGAACCGATTAAATTTAACTCTCGAACTAGGGTTTAATTTTTCGTCACATACTGATAAATTTCCCCGCCGACCTACTTAAAATTAGATTGATATATTATTAATGAACAGAAATATATTTGCTCAAGAGGCGATCGCCCAAATACCTAAAATATTGACTTTAATGGATCGAAATGTTCATAGCTATAATTATGGCTGTTTTGATCGAAATTTTTGGCAGTATAAAATTATAGATTTTCCCAGTGGAATGAGCCAAGAATTTGTTTTTCCTCTAGCTTTAGCTTATAAAACCAATATTCCTGAAAATCATTTTTATGGTCAAGAAATTATTAGAGATTGGGTAGAAGCGGGAATTTTATTTGCCGCCAAAAGTGCTCATAAAGATGGCTCTTGTGATGATTATTTTCCATTTGAAAGAGCAGGAGGAGCAGCAGCATTTTCTTTATTAGCTTGTATTGAAAGTTATAAGTTAATGGAATTAGATAATCCAAATGCTTTAAGATTTTTTGAAAAAAGAGCTGATTGGTTAGCACATCATCAAGAAAGTGGCAGATTGACAAATCATCAAGCATTAATTGTTTTATGCTTAGAGTTACTTTCTGATTTATTAAAAACTGATAAATGGAATCAAAGTAAACAAGAGCGTTTAGAACAAGTTTTATCATGGCAAAACCATGAAGGTTGGTTTCAAGAGTACGAAGGATGTGACCCAGGTTATCATACTTTAACTATTTCTTGTTTAGCATGGATTTATGAACTTAATCCTAATATCGATCTAAAAGGTGCTTTAGCGAAAGCTGTTGCTCTTGCTAGTCATTTTGTTCATCCAGATGGCTCTTATGGTGGAGAATATACGAGTCGTAATACTTATAATTTCTTTCCCTATGGCTTTGAATTAGTTGGCAAATGGATGCCAGAAGCATTGAATATTAACGATCGCTTTTTAGAGGGTTTAGAAAAAGGATTAAATCCTTGTTATGCAGACGATCATATAGTAGGACATCATACTTGGAATTACCTTTTAGCTTGGCGTGATTTTGTTGAAGTTAGACCTGATTTATCCCCTCGCCCTCAGGGAAGATTTCATTTAAAAGAAGGAGGTATTTTAATAGATAGGAGGGAAAATACTGAACTTTATCTTGCTCTTAATAAAGGGGGAGTTTTTAAACTATTTCGTGACAATAAATTAATTGTTTCTGATACTCAATTTTCTCTTTTAATCAAAGAAAGAAATCAAGTAAAAAATGCAGTAGCTCATTTAGTTAGCTCTCGTTACAAAATTGAACTAGGGGAAAATGAAATTATTATTCAAGGTTCTTTAGGTTGGGCAAAACAAAAACAAATGACTAGCTTTAATTTAATTGTTTTAAGAATAGTTATGTTTACACTAGGACGTTTTTTCCCAAATTTAATCCGTAAAATGCTGCAAAAAATACTGATTACTGGTAAGAAAAATGCTCCTTTTGGATTCTATCGTTCTTTACAATGGAATAATGGTAATTGGGTTGTTTACGATCAATTAACTGCACAGTCATGGGATTCTGTTATTGCAGGAGGAATAGGTTGCGATCAAACTTCTATATATGTAGTTATGAGTCGAACTTTTCAAGAAGGACAACTACAACGTTGGCTCGATCTTACTCCACAAATAAAACAACTTGAACCAAATCAAAATTTCACATTAGAAAGAAAATTATAAGTAACTAAATAGGGCTTGCTGATTAAATCTAAAAGCATTGACATATAAATACTTTAGCCTTTTCGGGGTTAAAAAAAGTGCCTGGTCTTCAGTCTAAAACGCTCAAAAAGTTAGTATCTTAGGCAAGAGTTTGGCAGAAAAATCAAGGGATAATTCTTACTTCTACCTCCTCTAAATTCCTATTTATTCTGTCTCCTGTCTCCTGTCTCCTGTCTCCTGTCTCCTCCCCCTACTAAAAGACTTTTTCAGCAAACCATAAATAGTAATAATTAATCATCTAATAAAATTCAATGAAAAAATATATTTCTATTGCCGTAAGCGTTGCTATTCTACTAATTATTTACTCTAAAATTGATCTACAAAATTTAGCAAAAGTTTTTGCTAATTGTGATGGTTTAATAATGTTTTTATCCTTAGCAATGGTAATTCCCATTACTTTATTTACCTCATGGCGATTACAACAATTAATGCCTAAAGGAAGCGATTTAGATTTTCTGGAAGCAAATCGTTTGATTTTAGGTGCTAGTGTTTTGAATATGGTTTTACCGTCAAAAATGGGTGATATTGCTAAGGCTTATTTTATGAAAGATAGAGGACATTTAAGTGGTACTCTATCTCTCTCCTTAGTAGTTTTTGAAAAAGCCTGTGATATGTTATCACTACTTTTATGGTGTGTATTTGGCTTGATAGTTTATCCTGACAAGAATTCTCTTTTCTGGTTGATGACTATAGGAGTAGGAGTAGGTTTAATATTAGGTTTAATTCTCTTAGGTTCGAGAAAATTTGCTATAGTTTTTTTTGAAACTGGGATTAATCTTTTACCTAAAAAAATAGGAAAAAAATTACAGAGTTTAAAAGAATCATGGTTGCAAATGCATGATTATTTTTGGGAGGATAAAAGACAATTAATTAAAGTTGCTACTACTTCTATTTTTATTTGGTTTCTACATTTATTTCAAATCTGGTTATTCATTTTAGCTCTTAAAGCAGATGTTCCTTTTTTGACTAATTTAGCCTTATCTCCTCTGGCAATTTTAGCTGGTTTATTACCACTTACTTTTGCTGGAGTGGGTACTCGTGACGCTGCTTTAATTTTATTTTATCAACCCTATTTTGGAGAAGCGACAGGAGCAGCTTTAGGTTTATTATGCACTTCTCGTTATTTTCTTCCTGCGATTATTGGTTTACCCTTTTTAGGAGAAATGATGGCAACAGTTAAACAAATGAAGCAAAATAAACAGCTTTAATATTATAGCACTTCCCAAAAAGCGTGAGGTACAAAGTTTTTGAACTTTAGGACTCAGGAGACAGGAGTCAGGAGAGTGGAGTTAAATATCAGGTGTATTAGGTGTACCTCATGATTCCGAGAAATGCTATATTTTTTGAACTTTAGGACTCAGGAAACAGAAGTCAGGAGAGTGGAGTTAAATATCAAGTGTATTAGGTGTACCTCATGATTCCGAGAAATGCTATATATTTAACCTCGAGTAAATAATCAAGGTAGTTACTCGAGTGTTTCATCTTAAAAGTTACTTTCGGAAAATGCTGGGATCTACCTATAATTTCTTATACCAATTCCCAAAAGTATTGCTATACTTAAGTCGTACTTCAATTATTCAGTAATTAACACAGAGAAAATAACTTTTTTGCTAAAAATAGCCCAGTTAATGTTTATTATTCTTATTTTGTACGGACGTTGCATCCAACGTCCCTACCACCACACAGACCACACGGACAACACTTCCCCACCCGATCGGATATAGCATTCTTTTTAAGAAATGGTATTATTTTAGCTGAAACAGTCCACTACATTAATGCACACTTTTAGCTGTGTCAGTCCAGTAGGTTAAGTTCCAGAAGGTAATATCAAGTCCGGTAGCATCGGTATTGTAAGGTAAGGATAAGGAATAGGGAATAGGGAATAGGGAATAGGGAATAGGGAATAGGGAAGAAGGCTGAAAAACCTGAAAAAACTTAATATTGTATATATTCACGCTTCGGTTTACACTCTTCGATACCAAAGAGACGTCTCCGGAAAAGAGGGAGTAGGGAGTAGGGAGTAGGGAGTAGGGGGAAAGAATTGATGATTTTTGCGTATGGGGTTGATTTGATTTTTGATTATTATCTAGATGTCTAAGGATAACCCAACAGATACTAAAAAATTTGATATGATTTTTGTTGATTCCTTACTTCTTGGTTCTAAAAATATGACAATTAACAAAGAATATAAGCAACGACGGGAAAATTTAATGGCAAAAATTGGCGATGGTACGGCTATTTTTAGAAGTGCGCCGATGGCTGTCATGCACAATGATGTAGAATATTCCTATCGTCAAGATAGTGATTTTTTCTATTTAACGGGTTTTAATGAACCGGAAGCTGTAGCGGTTATTGCTCCTCACCATGAAAAGCATAAATTTGTTTTGTTTGTACAACCAAAAAACCAGGAAAAAGAAACTTGGACTGGTTATCGCGCTGGTGTGGAAGTTGCTAAAGAAAAATATGGTGCGGATGCAGCTTTTCCTATTAATGAATTAAATCAAAAGTTGCCCGAATATTTGAAAAAGGCAGATAAAATTTATTATCGTTTAGGACGCGATCGCCACTTCAATGAAACAGTGTTTAAACATTGGCAAAATTTGATGCGAGTTTATCCAAAAAATGGCACAGGTCCGATCGCAATTCAAGATGCGGGTACGATTTTACATCCGATGCGTCTGGTTAAAAGTGCTGTGGAATTAGAGCAAATGCAGAAAGCTGCTGACATTGCTGTTGATGCTCATAACCATGCCATGAAATTTGCTCAAGCAGGGCATTTTGAATATCAAATTCAAGCGGAAATGGAGTATATATTTTCTCGTCATGGAGCTACTCCTGCTTATCCTTCTATTGTTGCTTCTGGTGCTAATTCTTGCATTCTTCATTACATAGAAAATAATCGGCAAATGCGAGAAAATGATTTGTTATTAATTGATGCTGGAGCTGCTTACAATTATTACAATTCTGATATTACTAGAACTTTTCCAATTAGTGGGAAATTTACACCGGAACAAAAGATTATTTATGAGTTAGTTTTAAGGGCGCAACTAGCAGCAATTGAACAGGTAAAACCAGGAAATCCTTATAAGCAAATTCACGATACAGCAGTGCGAGTTTTAGTGGAAGGATTGATAGATTTAAAAATGTTAAGAGGGAATATTGATGAGATAATTGAAAAGGAAAAATATAAGCCTTTTTATATGCACAGAACCGGACATTGGTTAGGTTTAGATGTGCATGATGCAGGTGTTTATCAATGGGGAGAAGAACCGCAAAATTTACAACCAGGACAAGTGTTAACTGTGGAACCTGGTATTTATATAGGTCCTAATATTAAACCAGTGGAAGGTCAACCAGAAGTATATGACCGTTGGCGCGGAATTGGGGTAAGAATTGAGGATGATGTTTTGGTTACAGCGGAAGGATGTGAAGTATTAACTGCGGGAGTTCCTAAGTTAGTTGAGGAATTAGAAAAGTAGGTTTTAGGTACTAGATCGTAGGTTGGGTTGAGGTGCTCACACAGATTATGGCACGGATATACGGATTAAGAGGTATAACGTAGCTTGCTTCCCGTCAGGGTAACCCAACAACAATTTTGCTCCCCATCTCTTCATCTCCTGTACGGACGTTCCATGCAACGTCCCTCCTACTCCCTAATGCACTATTTTAGCTGTGTCAATCCAGTAGTCTACCGAAATCAAAACCGCTTTCATTAATGGATAATGGATAATTGATAATTACCTCGGGTTTTAACCGAGAGGATTGAATATAACAGACATCTCCGAAAATAGTCAAACACTTACTCTAACTATCTTTCGGGGAGCGATATAGCTGCCGCTAGGCTCCGCCAACGTAAATACTTAAGATAGTTAATTTTTACGGTAAAATCAATATTATAGATACTTACTATTAAAAACTAGCTCAAACATAGCAATATAAATTCAATAATTGCTAGAGCAAGCGAGAGTGGTTTAATACTACAAAATTAATGTACCTATTCGTAATCTAACAAGACCACAAAATGATATTTATAAACAAAACTGAAATATTACCAAATTATAGCACTACTTTTGGGAATTGGTATTATTCAAAAACACTCTCAATATAAGAGACTGTTTGTAAAGGAAATATAAAAAGGAGATAGTTCAATAATAATTAATTATTAATTATTAATTATTAATTGTTTAAAAACAGTCTCTAAACCTAATCATAGAGAGATTGAAGCACTACTTATAACTATTCAATCGAACATGATATAATTTTTGACTCTGACATTTTTTGGTAAAACCTATTGTTCCGTACTTTAAAACGTAATATAAAACAGTATAATCCAGCAATCAGGAGGGAATGGTAATTGCCAATAATCTAAATAAATTAAGTACAAATACTTAATATTTTCCTGATAGTTATTTTCTTACTAAAGCCAATAACCAGTATTTTTGGGTATAAATACCTGGGAAGTCACTTTTTTTGTACTACTTTTTATATTGCAAATTGAATTACAAAATCTGGGATAAAAAATTATAATTCAGATGAAATGAATAGTAAAGAAGATATTATTACAACAGAAACAGTCAATTTAACTAATTGCGATCGGGAACAAATTCACATTCCGGGTTCGATTCAACCTCATGGGGTTTTACTAGTTTTGCAGGAGCCAGAGCTTAAGATTATTCAAGTTAGTAGTAATACAGAAACATGGCTAAATATTAATCCAGAAAATCTGCTCCAGCAAAATATCAGTTCTCTTTTATCTCCTCATCAAATTGATTCTCTACGCAATAATTTGGCAGGAGATTTTGAATATCTTAACCCTTTACAATTAGAAATTAAATGTGGGGATAAAACTAGACTTTTTAACAGTATAGTTCATCGTAATGATGGGGTTGTAATTCTGGAGTTAGAACCTTGTAAAGTTGAATTATATCAAGATTTTTTCCGTTTTTTTCAACTGACTCGCAACAATATTACTCAAATTCAAAAATCTGCTAATCTACAAGAACTTTGTTCAATTGTGGTAAAAAAAATCTCCGAATTAACTGGTTTTGACCGAGTAATGATTTATAAGTTTCATCCCGATAATTCTGGAGAAGTTATTGCCGAAGAAATACGGGAAGATTTAGAATCTTATTTAGGTTTGCATTATCCTGCGACTGACATTCCTCAACCAGCACGACGTTTATATAGCAAAAACTATCTGCGGATTATTCCAGATATTAATTATCAACCTGTAGAATTATTTCCTAAAAATAATCCAGTTACTAACAAACCCCTAGATTTAAGTTTTTCTGTATTACGGAGTGTTTCACCAATTCATATAGAATATCTCCAAAATATGGGTGTTATTGGTTCAATGTCAATCTCTCTTGTGAAAGAAGGAAAATTATGGGGACTAATTGCTTGTCATCACAAATCAATTAAGTATATTCCCTACGATAAACGAGTGGTTTGTGAATTTTTCGGCCAAATAATGTCGATTCAGATTCCAATTATGGAACAAAATGATAGTTTAAATTATAAAGCTGTCCTCACGTCTGTTCAATCTGAGGTGATAAAGATTATTTATGAGTCAGAAGATTTATTAAGAGACTGTTTGTAAAATAAGTATTAAGAGAACATGCGAGTGACTAAAATC
>NZ_JBNHEP010000273.1:0-74774 GCF_050015995.1 Dapis brunnea BLCC-M229
TTAACTGACCAACAAAAACATCTCAATAGAGAAAAAAGTAGGGTTCGCGGAGCGTTGCGTCAGCAGTATCGCGTCAAATGTGAACATACAATATCTGGAGTAAAGAGATATAATGCAGCTAGAGGATTATATCGAAATCACATCAAAGATTTAGACGTTCGCGGAGCGTGGCGTCAGCCGTATCGCTTTATGTTCACTGCTGCTGGACTCTGGAATTTCTACCTGATGGCAGCATAATTTAATGATTGAAAGGTAGAATTTTCCATTTAACTTTAAGGTTTTATTTCGCGACAAGTCTAATCAAATCATCAAGGTCTGGAAGTATTTATAGTCCCCATGAAGACCATGGATATTCTCATGTCTCTATTACTCCCAGAGTTTTTTTTGATCGCAATTTTTACCCAGATTCTACTTGATACCTCATATTTAGGCACACTCATGGTTGAATTTACACTCAGCCACAGCGAAAAAGTCTTTTTGAACAGTATAAATACTTACTCAAGTTTTCCCGCTGTTAGATACTACATTTTGTCGTGCGGAATGTGGGTTTGAATATTCTAGTCACGCCAATTTTTCTCTTCTTTTAGTATTAATACTTAATTAATCGCGTTGGCGGAGCCTAGCGGCAGCTATATCGCTCTGTCATGAAACTTTTATACTACATTTTTAAGTGCGGAATGTGGGTTTCAAGGGGATAAAAAGCGGTCGTTTGCGGAGCATTCCGTTAGGATGGGATGACGAGCTTTCCCGAAGAATGCAGAGCCGCTCCGCAATTCAAGTCGCTCCGCGAAACGCCATATCCAATCGACCAAGAGAAAGAAAATTCCGTATTTCGAGCCTCCCGCTTCAGGCGGAGGTATTGATAACTGATAAATGAAATGACATCCTCCCGACGATGCCCTTGAGCGACAATGAAGCCTTAGACCAGACTGAGATAGGAGATAAAAATGCTAAAAAGCCGATCAATATTGAGCTTTAAGTTTAAATCAAAGAATTTTACTGATGGTCATTTTTTTAGATCCAAATTTAGATTTTATCCGGAAAATGAGACAAATAAGTTGAGAAACTAGGAAACTCCCATGATTTCCTGGTAGGAGCTATGCCACCAAAAGCTCGTTTGAAACAATATCTGACGATAGAAGAACTGAAAATTCGTTACCGACAAGCTCCAGACACCATCGAATCCCGTCGGTGGCATCTCCTGCTTCTGATTTCTCAACAATGGTCTATTAAAAAGGCAGCTCAAGTTGTTGGACTTAACTATGATTATGCTAAGGAAATTGTTGGGCGTTACAACCGAGAAGGGCCAGAGTCTGTGAGAAATCGTAGCAAAGATCGTCAACCACCACCTGCCAAATCTTTATTGACTCCCGATCAACAACAGGAACTATCGGTGGCTTTACAAGGGCCTGCTCCTGATGGTGGAGCATGGTCGGGTCCAAAAGTAGCTCGTTGGATAGCTAAGAAAACTGGTCGGGATCATGTATGGCCTCAACGAGGTTGGGATTACCTTAAAAGGTTGGGGATTGACTGGAAAAAAAAATATAAAAATGATTGATAATTCTTAGGAAGCATTTAGCATTTAGCTATCAGTTTTATTACCTTTAAAGAAGGAAAAAGCAATACCGCTCAAGTACTACCCCTTTTGATTGAATTTTCATAAATTTAGCAACCTCAAATATATATTTAAAAACAAGGCTTTTTCAGTAAATTAGCTACTGAGTATTTACTTAATAAATAAGCTATATAGCAATGAGCGCTCAGGTATTTACAACTTCCAGTTCAAAGTGCAGTAAGGGAAAAGGTCTACAAAAAATAATGTGTAAAGATGCCAGCGCACATTGCTATATATGGTAATTTTTTTTATATAGTTTTTAAAAAAAAATCCCAATAAATTGAGTAATTAAATAACTTACTTTTTGATTTTATTTAGATAAAAAATATCAAAAAGGAATGGTTAAAAGCCATGGCTCATAATTGCTAAATAATGACTACTGACTCCTAACTTATAATAATTTGTAGGAAACATTTATTAAATTGGTATTATCCTCCTTCCCAAAATATTCCATAAGGCAGAAATTTTGACTTTTTTAAATATTAGCTATTTAAGCTAGTAGTTATAAAAATCTTACAGAAGCCAATATTCCTTGGGTAATGGTACTAAGCGGAGGATATACTCAGCAAAGTTATAAATTAATAGCAAATAGTATAAATTATCTTCTCCATCAATGTTTTATTAACAGTTAGATAATTTTACACTTACCCATTATCCATGTTGAAAAGAAACCAACATTGCTTAAAACTATATAATTCTCCTAATTTAGAAAAGTACCACGTATTTGCATAATTCATTGAGGTACAGTGTAATACTAATTTCTATTCCCTATTTCCTAAAGCTCTACAACTTTGATACCTGATCAACTCCAAAAATTCTCTAAATACTTTTCCGGAATCATAGTAAAAATCTTGATCAATTGGATGAAGGTTGTCAAGACTATCGGTAATGAATAATTACCAATTATTTGTTTGGCACAACCTGAAACAGAAATCTCCCAAGATTTAGTAGTTATGAAAATCAATATTTCCACAAAAATTATCCTAGCATTTGCCTTATGTTTCGGGATTAATTTAACTATCAATAATCACGCTGATGCTAGACCAAAACCCGAGTTACTTTGTGAACTAAAACTAGAAGTATGCCAAAAACAGGAAGAGACTGTATGTACAGAAGATGAGAATTGTCCTCATAAAATAGTAGAAAATTGCGACCAAGATAATCAAATTTCCTGCGATAAAACACAGTCTGTAGTTAAGGAATTTCAACCTGTAGTTCGACCTAATATATTTTATTGTGACCAGGGTAAAAATGGTATTCCAACTACTTTTGTTAAAACACCACAAGGTACTTATCCAGTTATTCGTTGGGTTTCTAATTATTTCTTATCTGCTGGATATAGTCCCATGACTCGTTGTCGTCAAGTATCAAACAAATTTCAATTATTCTACGATGATGGGAGACTAGATTACATCACGACTGGCATTGTTAATCGTCAACCTGTTGTCTGTGTTTCTGGTCAAAAGGGTGGTCCTTGTCAAGGAGTATTATTTACTCTCAAACCTTACCAAAATGCTAGCGAAACAATTCAAAAGTTATTTGATATTCGGGTTAGTGCTGCCACAGGTCCACTATATGAAAGTAGTTCCCGTTTTTACTTAAATTTTAACGATTATTTAGAAAGTTTAGCAAAGAAGGGTTTTTAACTGTTATCTATAAGAGATTGTTTGTAAAGGAAATATAAAAAGGAGATAGGGAACAGGGAACAGGGAACAGGGAACAGGGAACAGGGAATAGGGAATAGGGAATAGGGAATAAGGAGGAAGAAATCAAGACAAATATTTGTCGCTTAAAAATCTAGGAATATATGTACTGAATACTTCTCTACCTACCAAATTTCAATCTCTTGAAGTATTACCGCTTTTAGATTTTAGTCACTCGCATGTTCTCTTAATACTTATTTTACAAACAGTCTCTAATCTGGTATTATCTATAATAATCTCCAATTATCTATTTTATGCTACTAGGATTCAAAACTGAACTGCACCCAAATAATCAGCAAAAAACCTTGCTGGCTAAACATGCAGGTGTAGCGCGTCACGCCTATAATTGGGGCTTGTGCTTAACTAAAAATATTTTGAACCATAACCAAAATAATCCAAATAGTCAACTTAAATTTCCTACCGCTATTGATTTGCATAAGCTATTAGTAGCAATGGTTAAACCTAACAACTGTTGGTCGGTACGAAGTATCTAAAACAGCACCGTATGGATGCTTTGAGGTATTTATCATCAACTTGGAAACGTTGCTTTACTAAAGTTTCAGGTCAGCCTAAATTTAAGAAAAAAGGTAGAGATAATAGTTTCACTTTGGATGGTTCCATAACAATAGGTTTTAATCAGAGCTTTTGTCAGAGCGTGTTTTTGATTGTGAATATTGCGATTTTAGTAGGGAAACGAGACTTAAATGCTAGCTTAAATCTAGCTCAGGTGGTCAGTTAGAGCTCCGCTCCGCTAACGCGTTTCGCGCCAGCGTGGCGAAGCAAACGACTGTGACAGCTTGTGAACTGGAGAGTGCCGACACTTCCAGGTTGAAGCAGGAATAGAACAGATAATTGTAGATTTTTACAGATTATCATGGGTTTTTAAGAACGGAATGGAGTAATATAGCGCCACGCGCAAGTTAAAAGTCAAAAGTTAAAACTAAGAGTGAGTTTGAGCGTTTATAAATGTCTTAACCTATTTGCATAGTGCTATATTTTGTCAATCTGCGATCGCTGATATTGGCAGCTTATATTGGTAGTGGGTTATTTTATTTGCCAATACAAATTTTGCCTAAAAATTTTTCTGACCTGGAAAGTTCAGCAACTCAAATACAAAGTCAAAATTGTGCCGACTGTAATCATGTTTGTACCATTAAAGAGCTTAAAAGTTTAGCTAAATCAATTACCGTCAAAATTATTTCGGAAAATGGTTGGGGGTCAGGAATTATCTTGAAACAGGAGGGAAAAGTTTATACAGTTATTACGAATCAGCACGTTTTAGATACTGATTATAAATCTTATATTATTCAGACTCCAGATGGTCTTTTTTATCAAGCAAATGAAATAGAAAATGAAGACTTTCAAGGAAATGATTTAGCTCTATTAGAATTTCGCAGCACTCACTCCACCTATACTGTTGCATCTCTCGAAAATTCTACTACTCTTTCTCCAGGAGATAAAACTTTTGCTGCCGGGTTTCCTACTTTAGAAAAACCTCAAGATACAGAACTTTTATTTACTAGAGGAAGAGTTTCAATTTTGTCTGACCGCCCCTTAGAAAAGGGTTATCAAATTGGCTACACTAATATCGTAAAAAAGGGTATGAGTGGGGGTCCTTTACTGAATATTTATGGGCAAGTAGTTGGAATTAATGGAATGCACGCTTATCCTTTATGGGGAGATCCTTATGTATATCGTGATGGTTCCCAACCAACTGTGACTTTGCGTCAACAAATGAGTCATTTAGCATTTGCTATTCCCATTGAAACTGTAGCTAAATTAGCTCCAAAATTTGCATCTATATCAACTATTGAATTCCATCAAACTGTTAGTAGTAAAAAAGTTTTCAATTATTTACTTTTTGATGGTTTTAGTGAATTACTGAATTGGAAATTTTATCTACATATTTTGCCTACTTCATCATGTAAGTCAACAGTTTGACAGAAGGTAAGGGTCATAGGAAAAGGTTTTAGATAAATAGTATGGGTGGATAGATTGATTTTGGTATGAAATTACTATTTACTAAAATCACAAATAACACTGGTATTAATAGTGTTACTAAGACCAGTATATAGAGTTAAGTAAAAATTCCTATTGCGGCATACGCAATAGAACTACTGACTTTCCTCTAGATGGAAATAGGTGAGTAAAAATTCCTATTGCGGCATGCGCAATAGAACAACTGACTTTCCTCTAGATGGAAATAGGTGAGTAAAAATTCCTATTGCGGCATACGCAATAGAACAACTGACTTTCCTCCAGATGGAAGTAGGTGAGTAAAAATTCCTATTGCGATATACGCAATAGAACAACTGACTTTCCTCCAGATGGAAATAGGTGAGTAAAAATTCTTATTGCTACATAGGTAAGCAAAAATTCCTATTGCAGCATACGCAATAAGCTACTGACCTCTCTCCAGATGGAAATAGGTGAGTAAAAATTTTTATTGCTACATACGCAATAGAACAACTGACTTTCCTCCAGATGGAAATAGGTGAGTAAAAATTCTTATTGCTACATAGGTAAGCAAAAATTCCTATTGCAGCATACGCAATAAAACTACTGACCTCTCTCCAGATGGAAATAAGTAATACCAATTACCAAAACTTTGCTATACCTGGATTTTCTATTTCTAAATATTATTTGCTGGAGTGAATGTTCGGTATTTAGTAACTTTTGTTGTGCTGAAGGTTATTGTTTCCAGCTTCCAAGTATAACAAGACTTTTAAGAATTAGTATAAGTAGGTATCAATAAATATAAAAGTAAGAGACAAATGTGAGGTGAGAGAAATTGTTTAACTCCTATTCCCAGTTTCAGTTTTCCCTATCAAAATAATTTGATATTGAATTTTATCTACTGATAGTCTCCTGTTCCCTGTTCCCTGTTCCCTATTCCCGATTCAAGTAGCGCTATAAAATTATTTTTTTTCCGTCTTATCTTCAACAAATACTAAATAGTATAAATATCTATCTTTATTCACAGAAAAATATGAAATTTAACAATTTTCCATGGGGTTTCGTAAATTTTTTATTCCCAATTCAGTCGTTACTTATTACTTCTTCCTTGTTACTTATTCCTCCTACAGCAATTGTTTTAAAGCCACCTGCTGCTCTAGCATTAATGGCAGATGAAATCCACGAAATTTCTACAGAATTTACAGTATTAATTGATGGTATAAATCCCGCTTCCGGAGTAATTATATCTAGGAAAAAAGATACTTATTATGTTTTAACTGCGAAGCACGTTGTGGAAACTCAAGATGAATATGCAATTCTTACTAAGGATGGAGAAAGATATGAAATTGACTATCAAAGAATAATTAAATTGCCAGGAGTTGATTTGGCAGTCTTAGAGTTTCGGAGTAATCAAAATTATCAAGTTGCTACTTTAGCTGAATATGATTATCAATCAGAATTTCGCCATGTTTTTGTGTCTGGTTGGCCTGAGTCGAGATTACCTTTAGCTGAACGAGAACGTTTATTTAGTCCGGGATTATTAATTAATCGAGATTATGAATTAGCTTTTATTAAAGATCCTGTTTCTAATGGTTATGAACTTTTTTATAACAATATTACCGAGTTAGGTTTGAGTGGCGGACCTGTTTTAGATACTCAAGGAAGAGTTATTGGAATTCATGGCGCTTCTGAAGGTACAAAAATTTATGATGAAGAGTCGAATTCAGTGACAAGAGTAAGTATTGGTTTTAGTTATGGCATTCCCATTAATACTTTTTTAGAGTTGGCAGATAAGTTAAATATGGGATTAAATTTTCAATTGGAAAATTCACCTCCACCACCACTAACTGAAAGAGAAGCTTTTTCTATAGAAGCTTATTTAAAAGTTCCAGAAACAGCAGATATTTCTAGTGCAGCAGCATGGGCAAATCATGGAAATCATTTGTATCGGTTAGAAAAATTTGAAGAAGCATTAGTAGCTTTTGAACGCTCCATAAAAATCAGAGAAAATTTCTATCCAGCTTGGTATGGCAAGGGAAATGTATTGTCTGCTTTAGGTAAGTATGATGCAGCAATAGATGCTTATAAAAAGACAGTAAAAATTAAACCAGATTTTTATTTAGCTTGGCGAGACCAAGGAGCTTTATTTGCTTATTTAGATCGACCATACGAGGCATTAATATCTTTTAATCAAGTAATTAGATATAAGCCAGATGATTTTGCAGTTTGGTATCTGAGAGGGAATATTTTAACAACAAATTTTCAGGAATATGAAGCAGCGATCGCTGCTTATGATAAGGCAATTCAATTAAAGCCTGATTTTGCTGATGCTTGGATGGGAAAAGGGGAAGCTTTTTATCGTTTAGGGAATTATGAAAAAGCTAGAGAAGCTGCTCAAGAAGCAGTAAAACTTAAGCCTAACGATCCAGAAGTTTTGAGTTTTTTAAATGCTCTAGAGGAAAATAGTTTACCGCCCCATTCTGTGGAGTGGATGCCAAATCAAACAGAGGTTGAAAGAAGAAATTATCCTCCTCGTAAACAACCTAATTTATTGTGGTAATCAATATATACTTTAAGGATTCAGTTTTAAGGATTCAGTTTTAAGGATTCAGCTTTAAGCATTTAGCTATCAGCTATCAGCTCAAGTTAAGACTATTGGCTATAAAGCAATACGGTTCAGTTAAGGCTAAAAGCATGATTGATAATACGAAAAGAAGGAGGTTAAATCTGCCAAGTACAACCTCGGTGTTTTGGTTTTTTAGAACAAAACTTAGATACAGGCTTTTTGACAACTCTGGAATTATACCTCAATACGGTTCAGTTAGGGATTTTTTGAAGAAGGAAGAAGGAAAAAGGAAAGTAGATGAGTCTATAGATCAATACAGCTCAGTTACGAATTTTTTGGGCATTTATGTAATCTAAAAAGCTCATCTAATAGTTCTATACTTTATGAATTTTAGTCTTATCTGAACCGTATTGCCCTATATATTTTTTTCCAGTTAATACCAATTACAGTAATGCTATACCAATGTGACACTTTAATAGTAAGCATTCAGCCGTCAGCTAGCCTCTTGCCTCCTGCGGAGGAGCTACGCTTTTCATGTCGCGCAGCGAAACAGACGAACTACGTTAACAGCTAGCCTCCTGAGTCAGAACTACATTAACAGCTATGAGTTATTAGATATTATCAGACCGAAGTAGGAATTAGTCTCTAAAGAGAATCAAAACTTATGAAAAAAAAGTTCATCAACTAACCGAAGTCAAGTTATTACGTTCATGCATCTGAATGCTAATAGCTGAATACTTACGGGATAATTTTGTCAACCCCTAAACCTGAATGCTTACATTATTAATTATTAATTATTGAATACTCCCCTACTCCCCAGCTCAATAAATAGTAGGTTTACCTTGAAAAGCACGGAACATTATGCTGTGTTTTTGATTCTATAAAATTAACGATAATATCTACATCATAAAAGCCGGCATATCCTACAGATTAACCCACAAAAATCCGGAATATTATGACAAGTTCCTCATAATTTTTTTTATAGTTAAGGTTTTTTGAGCCGTCAGTAATAAAACTGAGTTATCTATCCGGATTTATCAACATAGTTCAGAATTTTAAATTAAAACTTGCAGATAGAATTATTCGGGACTCGATTTAACAGACAAAAATATTTTTCTCAATATAAAGTCAATATAAAGATTGTTAACTACACAGGAAAATAAGAGAGTGTTTTTCAACAAAATATTAGGGCTGAAACCGATGGTATGAATTGACATTAATGGCTAATAGCAGAGGTAGGGTATTAGTATCTATAACCCTACAGAAGACTAGCTATATTTTAGTCAATATTTCAGGAATATTTTCTGGTAACCAATAGTTGTATATTCTTGCCTCCCCACTACTTCCTACTCCCTATTCCCTATCTCCTTTTTTATATTTCCTGATAGATTCAATCTCTAACATTCAAAATTATTAGTTTCTCTATAGTAAAAGGAGTAATATATGGCGACATTAACAGCATCTCAGTTTAACCCTACAGGCAATATTAGTGGCTTAAAATTCAATGACATTAATGCCAATGGTAGATTAGACCCTAACGAATCTGGCTTACCTAACTTCACAATTTACTTGGATATTAATAACAATGGTTCTTTAGACTTCAATGAACCGGCTAATATTACCAATAATTTTGGAGGTTATTTATTCAATAACGTACCACCTAATACTTATACAATTAGAGAAATTCAACAACCAGGTTTTAACCAAACTACTCCTACTCCAATTGTAAATGTAACTCCAGGCAGTAATCTGACAAATATCAATATTGGTAATAGTGGAAATGTGAGTAACCGAGGTAGCATTAGTGGCATTAAATTTAATGATATAAATACTAATGGAAGATTCGACCCTGGAGAAAATGGTTTAGCAGATATTACTCTATATTTAGACCTGAATCAAAATGGATTCTTGGATGAGGGAGAACCTCCAACTATTACTGGTGTTAATGGTGAATATTCCTTCCAAGATTTACCTCCCAATACTTATATCTTGCGAGAAGTTTCTCCACCAGATTTTAACCAAACTACTCCCGACCCAATTTTAGATGTAACTCCAGGTAGTAATCTGATAGTTAATATTGGAAATGTGAGTAACCGAGGTAGCATTAGTGGCGTTAAATTTAATGATACAAATACTAATGGAAGATTAGACCCTGGAGAAAATGGTTTACAAGATATTACTCTATATTTAGACCTGAATCAAAATGGATTCTTGGATGAGGGAGAACCTCCAACTATTACTGGTGTTAATGGTGAATATTCTTTCCAAGATTTGCCTCCTAATACTTATATATTGAGAGAAATTTCTCCACCAGATTTTGATCGAACTACTCCCGACCCAATTATTAATGTAACTCCGGGAAGTAACATTACAAATATCAATATTGGTAATGTAAATAATCGAGGTGAAATTAGTGGCACGAAATTTAATGATACAAATACTAATGGAATATTAGACCCTGGAGAATTGGGTTTATCAGATATTACTTTATATTTAGACCTGAATCAAAATGGATTCTTGGATGAGGGAGAACCTCCAACTATTACTGGTGTTAATGGTGAATATTCTTTCCAAGATTTACCCCCAGATACTTATATATTGAGAGAAGTTTCTCCACCAGGTTTTGCTTCAACTACTCCCGAACCTGTTGTGAATGTAACTCCAGGAAGTAACATCACAAATGTCAATATTGGCAATGTAAATAATCGTGGTCAAATTAGTGGCACGAAATTTAACGATACGAATGCTAATGGAATATTAGACCCTGGAGAATTAGGTTTATCAGATATTACTTTATATTTAGACCTCAATCAAAATGGATTTTTGGATGAGGGAGAACCTCCCACTATTACCGATATTAATGGTGAATTTTCTTTCCTAGATTTACCTCCAGATACTTATACTTTGCGAGAAGTTTCACCACCAGATTTTGATCAAACTACTCCCGACCCAATTATTGATGTAACTCCAGGAAGTAACATTACAAATGTAAATATTGGGAATGTAAATAATCGTGGTCAAATTAGTGGCACGAAATTTAATGATACGAATGCTAATGGAATATTTGAAGAGGGAGAATTAGGTTTATCAGATATTACTTTATATTTAGATCTGAATCAAAATGGATTTTTAGATGAGGGAGAACCTCCGACTATTACTGATATTAATGGTGAATTTTCTTTCCTAGATTTACCCCCAGATACTTATACAATTAGGGAAACTCAAGCACCAAATTTTGACCAAACTACTCCCGACCCAATTATTAATGTAACTCCAGGAAGTAACATTACAAATGTCAATATTGGGAATGTAAGTAATCGAGGTAAAATTAATGGCATTAAATTTAATGATAGAAATGCTAATGGAATATTAGAGCCTGGAGAAAATGGTTTAGATAACTTCACCTTGTATCTAGATTTGAATAACAATAGTCTCTTAGATATTGGGGAACCTGCAACTATAACTGATGAATTTGGTTTCTATTCATTTGAGGATTTACCTCCCAATACTTACACAATACGAGAAGTGCAAAAATTTGGCTTCTCTCAAACCACTGCCGATCCAGTTGTTAATGTAACTCCAGGCAGTAATATTAATAATGTCAATATTGGCAACTTTAGTGAATTTCCTTTAAATAGTTTGACAGCAGAAGCTTCTGCTATTGTGGCAACTGATAATAGTTCTAACTTAGGATTTTTCTAATCTATAGTGCTTTTTTGTAGATAAAAATTTTCTGATATAGCAGTAGGGGTTTGGTGACCAAACCCCTACTTGATTCAACTGAAATATTTATGTTTAAAATCCCAAAGTTTCAGTAAAAATGATAAGTAGTTATGCAAAATTAATTATAATACCAATTTGAAAAAAGAATGTGACGAATAATAAGGGTGATAAAAATAATTTACCTAAAAAATGGTATCAAAGCTATTCATTCTGTACGTCGCCAATCCGACGGCTCCCCTACCTGACTCCTAAAAAATCCCCAAGCTATTTGTAGCAAACATCTATCACGCTTGTTATTATTACTAAGTCAATAACATAGACTTTTATGGTCGGAGCATGGTTACAAACATTATTCCCCAAACAAACATCCATCGCCTATCTGTAAACTTTCAAGGAAATGAAGGAAATAACTTTTCAATTAATCCCTCTATTTCTGCCGATGGTCGTTATATTGCTTTTGAATCTGCTGCCAACAACTTAGTAATAGGAGACACAAATAACCAAACAGATATTTTCATTACAGACAGACAAACTCAAACTACAAATATTGTTTCGATAAACTCTGTTGGGTTTTGGGGAAATCTCAATTCTTTTCATCCTTCTATTTCTAGTTATGGTCGCTTTGTAACCTTTGCCTCTAATGCCACTAATTTAGTGCCAGGAGATAACAATAATACAACCGATATTTTTCTCAGAGACCTCTTAACTGGTACAACTACAAGAATATCGGTAGATTCTCTAGGCAACCAAAGCAATGCTGCCTCAGTAAACCCGACTATTTCTGCCGATGGTCGCTTCATTGTCTTTGAGTCTGATGCCACCAACCTAGTTATGGGAGATATTAACAATGCCAGAGATATTTTTCTACATGACACCCTAACTGGTATAACTGCCCAAATATCTAAAAACTCCCTGGGCGATCGAGCAAATTTTAGTTCTTTCAACCCCACTATTTCCGCTGACGGTCGGTTTATCGCTTTTGACTCTTTTGCTACTAATCTTGTGGCAGGAGATACCAATAATACCAGAGACGTTTTTTGGCACGATACCTTAACTGGAATTACCAGCAGTATTTCAGTAGATGCTTTAGGCAACCAAGGAGATTTGAGTTCGATCGCTCCCTCTATTTCTACCAACGGTCGCTTTATCGCCTTCGAGTCTAGGGCAACTAATCTAGTATCCGGAGATACCAATGATGCCAGAGATATATTTGTGCGCGATGTACTACATGGCATTACGACTCGCGTCTCTGTGGATATTTTTGGTAATCAAGTCAGTAGAAGTTCCTTTGCACCGACGATTTCTAGCGATGGTAGGTTTGTAGCTTTTGATTCTTTCGACCCGTTACTGATGCCTGGGGATAGCAATGGTACTAATGATATATTCGTGCGGGATTTACTAAATGATGCCACGACTAGAATATCAGTAAATTCTCAGGGGTTAGAAGGAAATTTGAGTTCTTTTAATCCGGAAATTTCAGTTTCTGGGGAAGTTGTCTTTGATTCTTTTGCGACTAATTTAGTAGTTGGAGATAATAATAATAGTCGGGATGTTTTTGTTTGGAGTAAGATTATTTAGCGGATTAATTTTGCTATGGCTAAAATATCTACTCAATAGTTGTCCAGATAGTTGACCAGAAAATTTTTTGGTAAAAGCATTGCATTAATTGAATAGCTGTGCTTTAATATCATAACAAATTGGTTCTGACGGAGACAACCGTTAGAGGAAACGGGGAAAGTTCGGTGTAAATCCGGCGCTGTCCCGCAACTGTGATGAGATAAAAATTATCTCTCAGTCAGAATGCCCGCCGATTGGATAGTAACTTTATAGAACATCTGCGAGGTACGGATGATGATTAATATGGTATGGGCAAAATGGGAATTGCCCCTAAATAAGAAGCTTTCGCTACAGATATTTAGACAGAGCTTATTTAAACCAAACTCTGGGAAACAGCTACTACTTAAAAAGAAGTAAATTAGCATTTATCTTTTCTTTTGTGGATTTAATACCCCACCATAATCACCGTGCTGAAAATTACTTGGGTGGGAATCTTCCCTATGTAGTTTTCCCTTTTGCCTTTTTCAATCAATTAAGAATAAAAAAATAACAGCTAGAAAGTTGAGAAAAAGTAGAAATAGTGCTTCGGAATCTACTGTTAAAAAAAGGTAATAGAAACAACGATTAACGGTGGGATTAATAGCGATCGCAACTACTTTGGTATTAGCAAAGGTAGCTGGGATAGAAAGTCTTGCATAACTTTAAATAGCACTCAGCAGTCAGCACTAGGACTTTTTTAGGCTGAGTCGGGGATTTCAAGCCCGACAAGGGCTATCCGGCTTATAGAAGCCGGGGCTCAGAGCTATAAAAGCTGATAGCTAGTTAAAAAGAAATATTATCAAAAAATGACAACAATAATAGGAACAGAAAATAGTGAACTCCTCACAGGTAGTTTGGAGGCAGACGAAATATATGGTTTAGCAGGAGACGACACAATCAATGGTCTGGAAAGTGGAGACTTAATTAGTGGTAACCAAGGCAACGATATTCTCAACGGAAATGCAGGTAGCGACACGCTGCGGGGTGGTAAAGGAAACGATAATCTCTCTGGAGACCTTGGCAGCGACGATATTTATGGCGATGTAGGTACGGACACCTTAACTGGGGGAGAGGGTTTCGATAATTTTGTTCTCCAACGACAAAATCAACCACCAACAGGAGAGCCAGATATTAACCAAGCAGACTTAATTACTGACTTTAATCTAGAACAAGATGCCATTGGTTTATTAGGAGGAATAACTTTTGAAGACCTCAATATTTTTCAAGGCAGTAATGAACTAGCTGACAGCACCATTATCCAAGATGCAGTCACAGGAGAATTTTTAGCCGTCCTCTCAGGTGTTAACAGCAGCGAACTTACCGAAGACCAATTTAGAATCTTTGTCCGACAACTCGGACCTTATTCCAGTTCCACCCAAGACCCAGAAAAAATTGATTCTGCCATCCCTGGTTTTATTAGTTCTGAGGGCGAAGGTTTAATCAGACCGGACAGTGTTGTTAATCCAATATTTGCAGCATGGGCAACAGGATTTCAAAATTATTCCCCTGCACCAGGAGTTGATGAAAGATTCCAAACTCCAGAACTAACATTAGGACCTACTGCCAGAACAGATAATTTTATTGATATTGCTTCTCTGGGCGACCTAACTCAAGAACAAATAGATGCAGGAGTACCGCCAGGAGAGATTACTTTAACCTTTGACTCTGGTATTCGTAACGGTGCAGGAGCAGATTTTGCAGTATTTGAAAATGGCTTTAATAACCTCGGCGGTATTTTTGCCGAACTAGCATTCGTTGAAGTTTCTAGCGATGGGGTAAACTTTGCTCGTTTTCCTAGCGACTCTTTGACAGGGCAAGCAGTAGGTAGTTTTGATGCCATCGATCCAACGCAAGTCTATAATTTAGCTGGTAAGCACGTTAATAATGCTTCTGAGTTTGAGGGAGAATTTTTTGGCAGTTCCTGGGGGACTCCTTTTAACTTAGATGACTTAATTAACGATCCGTTAGTAACATCTGGTGTAGTGGATATTAATGCTATTCGGTTTGTTCGGGTTGTAGATATTCCTGGTAATGGTAGCTTTTTAGATGCTACAGGAGACCCTATTTTTGACCCTTGGACAACTGCAGCACCAACTGCGACTTCTGGTGGTTTTGATTTGGAAGCGATCGGGGTGATTAATGTTATTTAGTAACTTAATCGAGAGAACTAAAATGAGGTAATTTACAGCAGATTCCACTTTGGTGAGCTACACCCCTCGCGGGCAAGATGCCCGCACCAAAAACATTGACAGCAATTTCGGAGTTAGTGAGGTACAAAATTTTATTATTTGTTAAAGACTAGAAGTCTGGTAACACAAGCATCCTGGTTGTTCAGGCTTCCAGAACTGCAAATAACTCTACTTCACCATCCTCATGCATTGCTGTAATTTATGGGTGACACTGCTAAAACCCAGTCTTGAGTCTATAAATCTTACTTTTGACTTTTGACTTTTGAATTTTAATTTTCCCAATCTGAGAGAGTCCTACTTCGTTAAATAGGTTATTGAATCAAATGGAGCAAGAAAATTATTTAGATAATTGGCAGCAAGAGTTTATTGCTACTAATTTAATCTCTATAGGATATAATGCTTGGCAAGGTTATTTAAGTGGCCAACGGGGTCTAATTATTTGTAGTACAAATTCACCTATGATTAGTGCAACTGGAGAAACATTTAAAGTACATTTTGTGCCTCGTAATAATCTTGCACCTCTTCTCAATGCCTGGTTAAAAGCACCCGATACTGTCCTCCTTAAAAGACATTTTATGAATGATCATATTCTGGCGGCTGTTGATAATTACAATCCTCAAAAGGATGTAGTTTTCATGTTAGAATCTGGCAGTTCTGTTACTTTCTTTTATCTTACTAATTTACCGATTAGTCCGCCTGATTGTTATCAGCAAGTTATCAAAAGTTGGGATGAATTTCCATCTCAATATTCTTCTGAATATCAAAATAATCATCATATTTAAAATTTGGTGATTTATTGTATCTTTAATTTGACATAAGAAAAAGTTATTGTAAGGGGTCATCCGTCAGCGATTCAATGCTCTAGTTATGAATTATTAGCTCATTATCAACTCAAAAGAGTAATTAGTATCCAAGGACAATTAAAACTTCAAAAAAAAATTATTTAGCTAATCTTAGTAGTTGATTGATTCTGGCAAAAGCTGAATACTGAATGCTCATAGATGAATACTTACAAGTTATTTACTTTTATTTTCGATTTATACCATTAAGAAAAATATTTTGTCGAATAAACTATTCTTTATTACAAGTTGATTTTGATGAAATTTATTCAGCTCTTGACAATAAAAAAAATCATGATAATATATGTAGGTATTCTTAATTTTACCAACAATTATGTTAATTGAAAATACCAAAATGACGGTTCAAAAGTTTCTTGTTCAATTAGACGAAATTATTGAAAAACAACATTTACTTAAGCACCAATTCTATCAAATGTGGAATGAAGGAAAATTATCTTTAGAAATGTTGCAAGAGTACGCTCAAGAATATTATCTACAAGTTCATTATTTCCCTACTTATGTTAGTGCTACTCACGCAGCTTGTGACGACTTAGAAATAAGAAAAATGCTCCTAGAAAACCTCATGGAAGAAGAAATGGGAGCGGCAAATCACCCAGAATTATGGTTGCGTTTTGCAGAAGGTTTGGGTGTAAAACGGGAAGCTGTACAAGAGCGCGAACACCTAGTAAAAACTCAGGAATCTGTGAAGCTTTTACAGCAGTTATCCCGCAGTGAAAATCCAGCAAAAGGTTTAGCTGCTCTCTATGCTTATGAATCCCAAATTCCTGAAGTAGCTACTACTAAAATTGCTGGTTTGAAAGAATTTTACGGCATTAATTCTGAAGCAGCTTTGGCATTTTTTAAAGTACATGAAAAAGCCGATGAAATTCACAGCCAAGTTACACGAGAAGCATTAGTAAAACTCTGTGAAACTGATGCTCAAAAACAGGAAGCATTAACAGCAGCAGCAACAGCAGTAGACGCTTTAAATTTACTACTTGATGGCGTGTATGAAGAATATTGTCAAGCTGTGAATTAATTAGAGCAATTTTCAGGTAAGGAACGGAAATTAAATAAGACCGGGAAATTATGGTTTCAGCCACATAAACCTCTTGAGCGTAATTAATTTTATCCGGTTTGATTTTCTTCCCATTCCTAAATAGACCACAGTAGTTGAACCAACTGAAGGCATCATCTTCAGTTGCTACTTCTGGTAGTTTTTACTTGGAAGCCATTGGGGTAATTAATGTTATTTAATCAGTGGAAGGGAATAGGGAGTAGAGCAAGAAGAATCAACAAGTATAATTAAATAGTATTGACTAAAATATAGCTGGTCTTTTGCAAGTGTTTTGTCTGCAAACCCCTACTTTTGAGGTATTTTGGTGATAAACAAACTTTAAATCCAGAGAACTAAAATGAGTGAATTTAATCAATGGGTGACACCATTAAAACGCACGGTATCAGAAAAAAATCCTAAAAGTGGAACAATACAATATGAAGATTTTCCTACTACAATAGATGTCACTGGTCCTCTATTGTATACATTAATTCAGCAAAATTGGCAGCAAGTTCAAATAGGCCATGTTGTTGAAGGTGGGGTACTAGAATTAGAATTCACTGAACCTCCAAAACTTTGCTTAATTTATGATGGTTATTTGACAGTAGCAACTCCCGCTTGGCACCTTCATTTATGCTTAGAAAAAAATTTAGGAGGACCTCACTGTACGACACCAATAGAATTAAGAGAAAAACGTCTTTTAAGTCGGGCAGCATTTTATCGTAACTTAAACCCTGAAGGAGTAGCAAAAAGTTGGGGGATTCAGTTTTGGAATGGGGCGGGAGAAAAGTTAATGACGATATTTTTACCGAATCCATTTTTAGGGGAAGATGAAGATTATTTACCGGTGAAAAAAGCGGAGTTTTCCAAACTTGCACTTTATGAGGAATTACGAGAAATTTATGTTTTAGGAACTCGTCCGATTCCTTTTAATAGTAATCCTTTAAAACGACCTTATTTGTCTGTTTGTCGGTCGAGTCGTTGTTATCCTTCTCGGAAGTGGCAGCCAATTTTTGAGGCTTTACAAACTGCGGTAAAAACATCAGAATTAGATATAGATGTGATTACTTCTGGCTGTTTGGAAGTTTGTAAAATGGGTCCGGTTGTCTTTTATTCGGCAGACCGAACTTGGTACACTCGTGTCACTTCTGATGTGGCTGGACGTATTGTTAAAGAGCATTTATTAGGAGGGGTGAAGTTATCTAAAAATTTATATCCTAAGTAGAGAAGTTGCATGGAATATCCAGATAAAGTAAAGTATGGAGGGAAGAATATGTATCAATGATAAATTCTTTATTGTTTGCTTGTTCTAGATATATTAATACCAAACTAAGCTGATTCTTGAGATGGAAGAGAAACTCTAATATTTTGAGATTTTTAAGGCGTTTGGTCTCCAAAACCTATAAATTTAGGATAACCTAATTACTGTTTTTTTTAATATCTCATATATGGAAAATTGATTGTTAAAAAATGATAGGAATCAAGATTTATGAATAATAAAATCACTGTTGATTCGCAGGAAAATTATAATGTTTGGAGTCATGCTGAAAAAGCAATGTCTCATTCTCGTCTGTGGCAATTTTTGTTAATTACTCTTGGCAGTGCTAGTAGTATTATTTATCCTCACGTTCCCTTAGTAGGTTTTGCTGCTATTAGTGGGGTGACACTTAATAGAAAACAGGCGATAATTTCTTCAATAACAATTTGGTTAGTTAATCAATTCTATGGTTTTACTCTCCGTCAATATCCCCAGACTTTAGAATCTTTGACTTGGGGATTGGTGATGGGTTTGGGAACATTATTAGTAACAATTGTAGCTAGTATTAAGCCTAAATTTATTGAGCATAAAATCTGGAAGTATTATTTATGGTTGAGTGCTAGTTTAGTAATAGGATATGTCTTGTTTGAAGGGATAATATTGTTGACTGCTACCTTAATGGTGGGAGACAGTCATGGTTTAACGGTGGGAATTTTAGGGAGGATTTTTGTTAAAAATATAGTCTGGACGATCGCTCTAACTTTTATCCACAGTTTGTTGATTTGGAATGGGATTAAATTCTTTAAAAGAGGGGAACAGAGTTCTATCGCTCCTACTTAAGACAACTTGACAAACAGCTTCTTACATAAATGTTTTGAGATTCGTTAATTGAAAAATAAGTCAATTCTTCACCCTCGCTTATATCCTTATCCAACAATAGTTTTGTCAGCTTGGATAATATTTGCTTTTTATCCTTAAATCACTAGAGGATACTACAAACAATTAATAGGTATTAATTAGAAATTAATGAAAAAAATTCTTAAGAAAGCCAGAAAATATAGCCCAGTTATTCTGAGTACCACCTTATTCATAGCCAATCCTGCTCAGGCAACTCCCCCAATACAAATCGCCCAGGCATTTCGTCCCCTACCAATGGATGACCCCTCATTAGAAATGCCCAATGTATCTGAGCTAGAAGCAGAAGAGCCAATAGATCAAGTAACATCTGTCTCCCAACTATCAGACGTGCAGCCTACAGATTGGGCATTCCAGGCATTACAATCATTAGTAGAACGTTATGGTTGTATAGCAGGTTATCCCGACGGCACCTACAAAGGCAACCGCGCCATGACTCGCTTTGAATTTGCTGCCGGATTAAATGCTTGCCTAGACAGAATCACAGAATTAATTGCTGCAGCAACCAGTAACCTAGTTACCAGAGAAGACTTAGCTATATTGCAACGTTTACAAGAAGAATTTGCCGCCGAACTAGCAGCATTGCGGGGTCGTGTAGATTCTTTGGAAGCACGCACCGCTGAACTAGAAAGCAATCAGTTTTCTACTACCACCAAACTCAATGGTGAAGTTCTATTTTGGTTAAATGATACTTTTGGGGAAAGAGCAGAAGCCCGTGGAGAATCTTCTGGTAATGACAAAACCGAGACTTCTCTTTCTTATCGTGTCAGGCTAGAGTTTGAGACTAGCTTTACTGGAGAAGATTTGCTCTTTACTCGTCTACAAGCTAATAATCTTAATGAGTTGAGCGAACCAGACCTCACTAATACCTTAATGACTCTTGCCTCTATTGATGAGGGTGATGCTAATGATAATTTTGGTATTGACCTGATGTTCTATCAGTTTCCCATTGGAGAACGTGCCCAAGCTCTCATCGGTCCGATTGGAGTTGACCTAGATGATGTTTCTGTAGTTCTAACACCCTTTGCAGATGAAGGGGATGGCACTATCTCTCGATTCGGACGACGCGACCCAACCATGTTCCGAGGTCCAGCTAATGCAGGTGTTGGTTTTAGCTACGCATTTAATGATAAGTTTCAAGTAAATGTAGCTTATTTAGCAGACGATCCGGCAAATCCTCAAGAAGGTGCTGGTGCATTCAATGGTGCTTACAGTGCATTAGGCCAACTTGTGATTGAACCTAACGATAGCTTGGCATTTACTCTAGGTTATGTGCGTAAGTATTGGGGTGACGATGGGGTTGATATTACTAATGGTACTGGTAGTTTTAAAGCTCAAGACCCCTTCGATGGTGTGGCGACAACTGCTGATAACGTTGGGTTGCAAGCTCATTGGAGAGTGAATGAAAAGTTGGAAGTGGGAGGTTGGTTTGGTTCTACCTGGGCGCGACCAGAAACTGAGAATAGTGATGATGATGATATTACTATCATTAATGGAATGTTGTATTTTGCTTTCCCAGACTTATTGAGAGAAGGAAATCTTGGTGGTCTGATGGTTGGCGTGCCTCCTATTGTTACTGATGGGGGTGATGATGATGCCTTGAAGGATGATGATACATCTATACATATAGAGGCAATTTATCGTATTCAAGTTAATGATAATATCTCTTTGACTCCTGGTTTATTTGTGATTACTAATCCTAATCACGATGATGTTAATGATACTATTTGGGTTAGTACATTCCGGACTCAGTTTAAGTTTTAACTAAAATCTGCGATCGCTTGACCAATCCTGCGGAAGGCGGGATTCTGCCTATGGAAACTGATTCATTAATTGATAATAGTACCGGCCCTTCGTAGGCGGTCAGCAGGTTATCTTCTGTCATAACTTCGTGGCGCGGGCCTTTGGCGACAACTTGCTTGTTCAGCAATAACAACTGATCCTAATTATCCAGGGTTTTGCTGAGGTCATGGGTAATGACGAGCAAGATTTTGGCCTGGGCTTTCAGCTCGTTAAAAATGTCGAACATAATGGATTCTGTTTTCTGATCCACTCCAGTGAAGGGATTCTCCGAAATTATGCTAAATTGCCCCAAATCGCAGCTTCGCTACTTTAGGGGCAACAACTAGCTAGTTGGAGGCCATAGCACGAAGTTTTGTTGCGGTCTCGACCATGTTGATGAGGGAAGGCTTCACTTCCGACCATTGGCGAGTCTTGAGGCCACAATCCGGGTTAACCCAGAGGTTCTTACGGGGAATCACGGCTTCCGCTTTTGACATGAGGTTACTCATTTCATTGGTGGGGGGCACCCGTGGCGAGTGGATGTCATAGACCCCTGGGCCGATCTCATTTGGATACTTGAAGTCCACGAAGGCATCGAGCAACTCCATATTTGAGCGCGAGGTCTCAATAGTGATGACGTCGGCGTCCATGGCAGCGATGAATTCGATGATGTCGTTGAACTCGGAGTAGCACATATGAGTATGGATCTGGGTATCATCCTTCACCCCGCAGGCACTGAGGTGAAAACCCTTCACCGCCCAGTCGAGATAGTGATCCCACTCGCTCCGGCGTAACGGCAAGCCTTCGCGGAAAGCAGGTTCATCGATCTGGATGGCGGCGATGCCTGCTGCTTCGAGGTCCACCACTTCATCGCGAATCGCCAGGGCAATCTGATGCGTGGTAACGGAACGTGGCTGGTCGTCGCGCACGAAACTCCACTGGAGGATCGTAACCGGGCCGGTGAGCATCCCCTTCATCGGGCGATTGGTCAGGGTTTGAGCATACTTGGACCAGTAGACAGTCATGGGCTTGGAGCGGCTGACATCGCCAAACACGATCGGCGGCTTCACATAGCGAGTACCGAAGCTCTGCACCCAGCCGTTGCTGGTAAAGGTAAAGCCTTCGAGATTTTCGCCAAAGTATTCCACCATGTCATTGCGCTCGAACTCGCCGTGAACAGGCATATCAATCCCGATCTCGTCTTGGAAAGCAACGCATTTAGCAATTTCTTCCTTAATGAACTGGTCGTAGTCCGCATCGCTTAGGGTTCCTTTCTTCCACTGGGCGCGTGCATGACGCACTTCTTTGGTTTGAGGGAATGAGCCGATAGTCGTGGTCGGGAAATCCGGCAAACTGAGTTTTTCCCGCTGCTTGGATTGGCGTTCGGCAAAGGCAGAGGCGCGGTCGAAATCGCTAGGCTTAACTTCAGCAAGGCGCTTTTTCACGGCATCATTATGGATGCGCTTGCTAGACTTTCGGGAAGCAGCAGCGGCACGGTTGGCTTCAAAGCTCTCCACACTTCCGACTTCATCGAGAAGCTGCCGGAGTTCAGTGACTTCGGTGAGTTTTTCGTCGGAAAAAGCCAGCCAGCTTTTCAGCTCTTCATCAAGCTTTCTTTCGTTTTGCAGGGTGACAGGGGAATGCAGAAGCGAGCAGCTAGGTGCGACCCAGAGCCTATCCGCACCAACAGCGGCCTTGGCCTTCTGCAAAACTTTTAGCGAGGCATCGTAATCATTCTTCCAAATATTTCGGCCTTCAACGATTCCTGCGGAGAGAATTTTGTTATTCGGGAAGGTAGCCAGAACAGTGTCGATGTCCTCTGAACCCCGCACAAAATCGAAGTGTAAGGCGTCAACCGGCAACGCAAGGTAGTCGTCAAGATTATCTCTAACGCCACCGAAATATGTGGTGACGAGCAGCTTTGCCGAACCTTTGGCCTTGCAAAGGCGATCGTATGCTGCCTTCAAAGCATCGCGCTGTAGATCGCTAAGGTCGGTGGAAATAATCGGCTCATCGAGCTGTATCCATTCCGCTCCTCTGGCTGCAAGCTTGTCGATAATCTTTTCATAGACGGAGACAAGGTTATCGAGAAGGGTCAACGGATCGAAGTCTGGGTTGCTAGAATCCTGTACCTTGCCTAGGGATAGATAAGTCACGGGGCCGATTAGCACTGGCTTCGCGTTAATCCCCAGTGCCTTTGCTTCCGCGAACTCATCAAAGACTTTGGTGCCGCTCAGGGAAAACTTTGTATCTGCCCGAAACTCAGGCACGATGAAGTGGTAATTCGTATCGAACCACTTTGTCATTTCGCTGGCGAAAGTGGAAACCTTGTTTGCTTGGCAGTCCTTCTCGTCTTCAACCAAAGAAGCGCCGCCCTCCGTACCACGAGCGATGGTAAAAACTGTGTTGATATCTGTCTGCCCACCTTGCCACTCGAAACGCGACGGCACATTGCCAAGCAGGCAGCTCATGTCTAGCACTTGGTCGTAAAAGGAGAAGTCGTTGACCGGGATCAGATTGATTCCGGCTGCCTGTTGCTTCTTCCAGTTTATTTCGCGCAAGTTCTTGCCTGTAGCTATCAGCTCAGAAAGAGGCAGCTCGCCTTTCCAATATGCTTCCGTAGCCTTTTTTAATTCACGCTTGGCTCCGATGCGAGGGTACCCCAGGGAATGTGTTTTGATAGTGGTATTATGGCTTTTACTCATAGAACTTGTCTCCGATGTAAGAGTATTCCAGCAAATTTATTTTGCTGTTTTCCTTGTTGTCTATTGGACATTAATCTTACTATATCTATCAGACTTGACCTTGACAAGGGAATACAAATGATATTTACTCATGGAGTAATGAGCAAAATTCATGGAAAACTGATGACATTTCTCGAACGCAGCCACCTTGATATTATCCGCGCGGTTGACTTGCATGGGAGTATGACCGCAGCCTCAAATGCACTACACCTGACACAATCGGCGTTGAGCCACAGTATGCGTAAGTTGGAAGATCGGGTAGGGGTAAAGCTTTGGCATAGGGAAGGACGTAGCCTTCGCCTCACTCCGGCAGGAACCTATTTGCTGACCACAGCCAATCGCCTGATTCCCCAGTTCGTCCACGCAGAAGAACAATTAGCACAGTTCGCTCGTGGTGAGCGGGGAACATTACGGATTGGCATGGAATGCCACCCATGCTACCAGTGGCTGCAGAAGATCGTCACTCCCTACTTGCGCGCCTGGCCGTTGGTGGATTTTGAGGTCAAACAGAAGTTCCAATTTGGCGGCATCGGTGCGCTCTTTGCATACGAGATCGACCTGCTGGTGACACCCGATCCTCTGCGAAAAAAATCACTACATTTTGAACCTGTCTTTGACTATGAGCAGGTTCTGGTTGTCTCTTCGGAACATCCACTTGGAGAGAATGATTACGTCATTCCCGAGCAGCTCGGCGAGGAAGTGCTTTTCACCTATCCGGTTTCTCAGGATCGCCTAGATATCTACACCCGCTTCCTCGCTCCGGCGGGCAGGACGGTCAGAAAACAGAAAGTGGTCGAGAGCACGGACATAATGCTTCAAATGGTTGCCTGCGGACGCGGAGTGGCGGCTCTACCACGCTGGCTGGTAGAGGAATTCTCTGAAAAATATCCCGTGCGTGCAGTGCGACTAGGTCCCAGTGGCGTCGAAAAGCAAATCTTCTTGGGCGTCCGTCGCACCGATCTCGAAGTTGATTATCTCAATGCATTTATGGAGCTTGCTCGTAACTACAGTGAGCATCCTTGAATAACCTGAGTTCGGGAGAAGGAAGGGAGTAGGGAGTAAGCTGAAAGTTACCAAACATCAGCACCGTCCTCCGCAATGACTACTAGCTTAACCTCAGTTATGGATAAGCTTTAACCCTGTTAACCCGAACTCACGTTAATTATGCTTTAAATAACCAGTTTATCGAGTTCTCAGTTCAGACAGATTGTAGGGAGTTGTTCATCTTGCCAATTAGTCGCTTGAGGGAATAGGGAATAGGCAATGGCCAATATTAGGGAATAGGAAAAAGGGAAAAGTACGCTAAAAATGGGAATTTCTGATTTTTTTGTACTTTTTAATTTTTGACAATCTATTTAGGATTGCTATATTCCATTATGACCGCTGCCTCAAATGCGCTACACCTGACACAATCGGCGTTGAGCCACAGTATGCGTAAGTTGGAAGAACGGGTAGGGGTAAAGCTTTGGTATAGGGAAGGACGTACCGTACGAATTAAACTGTAGAAAATTGCAGTTGTTAAATTCTTGATATTGGATTAACCAATATAGGCTGTACGGCACAGCGCACTATTCCCTCGCCACTAAATGCCTCTGGGAATTTCTTTCTGATTATCTGAAGAGAGCCATTAATATCGGCATTAATCACTTTACCTGTTCCACTTCTAAACAAACCGCGTTTGACTCGTTTTCCCACATAATTCTCATGGCGTCTGGGCAATTCTAGGTCAAGTGCAGAAGTTTTACTGGTGTAACTTTCTTCTGTTTCCATAACTTTGATGCCAGCAAGTTCACATTTATAAGTTATCTGTTGAATTAGCTTAGAGTGGGGTATTTGGGTAAAGTTTTGATTGTTTTTTTTACCTATGTTTGCACCTTGTTTCCAGTTATCATTTTTTCCAATTACTACAGTACCAATATTACTCTTCACTAAATAATTAACCACTAACTTGCTGGTGTTATGCAGGTAATTCTCGACAAAACGATTTCTATGATAACTCAATGCTTTAATCTTACGACTGGTTTTTCTGTTGCCTTTGAGATAATTTTGGTACTTGGCTTTACGTTTGTTATATAGTTGATTGACACTTTTTAGTGGCTTCCCATTAATCAGCAGTGGTTTCACACCAGGCTTATTTGTAGATAGAGCTACTAATCTGTCAATTCCCAAATCTATTCCAGCTATATATGTGGACTCCATCCATGGTTGGGATGTTTTTTCATATACTACTTCAATTATATAGCAACCAGTGGCAGGTACTATTCTGACTTCAACTACAGTATCCACAACTACAGGTATTTTGATTTCACTCATTGATAAGTGACAAATACCCTTCTTCAAACTTGCTCTATAGACTGATTCCTTTGAATAGATAACTACATTTCTACCTTTGGTTTTGTCCTTATATTTGGGTATTTTGGGCTTACCCAAAAACTTACAGGGATGTTTTGACCATTCTTTTACAGCCTGAAAATAACCACGCCAAGTTGCAATCAAGGATTTGATTATTTGTTTTGATACTTTAGTTGGTAATGCTCTGTAAGCATCGCTATCTTTGGTGGTGTGGTAAAGTTGAGTTAAATCCAGACTATGACCAGTACAAAAAAAATGCTGACGACAGTAATAATTAGCCAAATTATACAAGTTTTTTGACTTAAAGGCTAAGTCATCGCACAACTGCCAATACTGGTGTGCTTGTCTAATAATATGTCTGTCAACAACTCTCATTGGACGCTCAACTCCCACTAGGCTTTGAGGTAACATAATGTCATTTCTATTATGTTAGAACACTTTTATTGATTTTACAACTATTTTCTACGGTTTAAGTTTAACAGTTAATTACCCCAGATATATCTGTCCCCACCAACAAGGTTCCCTTGATTTCCAGTCTGGAGACCTTTTACGGGGGAAGACCCGAACCTTTTTTCGCAAACACCGCCTCAAAGGCAATCAATCGACATAAGTCCCATCAGAACTCGACGCCTGTAATAGAAGAAAATATCGGCTCCGCCGTCCGGGAAAAATTTCTGCTTGCAACAAGTTGCTGGCTTTCTATTCATCATAGGTTAGATGACCGAGGGTGGGTTTGATGGTACCACGACCGATTGTTTGCGATCTACAAATCTGGGTGATTCGGGAGTTGACCAGACTCCGGTAAGAAAGGGGACCACCAAGGCCGCCAAAAGGACAAAACCACCAAGCGAACTGGTACCCGTCGCTCCATCTATAGGCAAAAGAAAAGACAAGGTGACATAATGTCATCATTAGCGCACTTACATATATCCGGGGTGTAGGAGAGTGAAGAAAAATGATATCTCGTTTAACCCAATGGTGTGTTATACTTGATAAAGTGTAAGTTTATATGGGGAGGACCACGAAATAGATGTTCAAAATTAAAAACGCGATATATATCCTAGTAATAGCTGTTGCCCTAACTTTCTTTAACCCAGCCAGTGCGGAAGCGGATGTCTACAGGTTAGGTACTAGCTGCGGGAGATTAATACCGGGAAACCGGGTGGAGCAGGAAGTGCTAGATCAAATAAGTTTTACCCGACGAGCGACCATGGAAAACGCGATGAAGTATTAAGCGAACGAAAAATTACGGTACGGTTATTACGGCGATCAAGGCTATAATCTTATCGTTGACGGTGAACGAGGCTGGCACTATGGCAACGATGATGAGTTTGACCAAACAAATGAGCACATAACAGTCACCGTCTGCTACGATGGCAAGTATAAAGGTAAGGTACACGCTTACGAAACATCCGAAAACGGAATATACGACGCATCGGAGGTTTAGCACAGTGTAGAACGGTGGAAAGGCAAGATCGAAAGACTCTAACAACAATACAACCTCTGTGGTTGGATCGTAATTATCGACAACTTCCAAGATGTGATCAATCATAAAGTGATGGTGCAAAATTGCAGTGTCAGGAGCCGCTAACCAGGCATTCAGGAACGGCGCAAGGCGAGAACGTCCTACAAAATGGGTTTTGAATGATTCTCCGCCAACCCCCAATGTTGGAGAATTTGTGCTACAAACTATCGCGCCGCGCTTCTGACTGAGATGACCAGCCCAAGCATTATAGCCAATGACCAGCAAATTACTGGCAATAAAATCTTGATGCCAATTCGATCCATCGTTTGTTTCACTCATTAGAGACCTCTATTTTGAAAGCCAATCCAGTTGAAATTTAGTCAGGTTTTGATGCGTTACGCTATCGCTAACACATCCTACGGGAATCTCCTTCGATCTACATTAGAGGTCGCCTGGATTTAAGCGCGATCTCATTGCCGTAACGCACCACATAGTCAAGTTTTGATGCGTTACGCTATCGCTAACACATCCTACAGAAACCTAGCAATTATCAAGAAAAATTAGAGGTCGCCTGGATTTAACCACGACCCCATTGCCGATCGCTATAAGCACTAAAAGATCTAGCGACAGGATGATAGGTGACAAAAGCAGTAGTCGTTTGCTCTGGATCAAGCTGTTCGCTCTCATATATCGATATCCCAATGCGATCGCATCCCAATAATTGCAAATGTGGCATTCGATCCATCACCATCGGACAAGCTGGATAGCCAAAACTATACCGAGAACCCTGATACCTTTGGGCTAATACATCGCGAATGTTATCTGGCTCTAAATCTCCATAGCATGAGGATTATTTGTCGGTGAAAAAAGCGGATTTTTCCAAACTTTCACTTTATGAGGAGTTCCGAGAAATTTATTTGTTGATGTCTTTAACAAAGCCGGATTGCGTCAAAATCCCCTGGGATGGACTGAACAGGAACGCCAGCAGAAAAAGCCCAAAAGCTACTAGAACGATGGCAGACCCCGAAGGAATATCCAGGTAGTAGCTCAAATACATCCCGGCAATACTGGCAAATGCCCCCAGAAAGCCACCCAAAATCATCATCTGGTGCAGTTCTTTGACCAGCAGATAAGCCGTGCTTCCAGGTGCCACCAGCATGGCAATCACCAGTAAAACTCCTACGGTTTGCATACTGGCAACCACCGTCAGGCTAATGGCGGTGACCATCCCGAGGTAATACCAGCGCACCCTCATGCCACCGGCCTGAGCACCAATGGGGTCAAAGGTGTAAAACAACAGTTCTTTGTAAAACAGCAAGACGCCGATCACAATGATTAACGTGATGCCGAAGGTCTGCTTCAGATTGCCCTGGGTAACCCCCAGGATGTCGCCAAACAAAATGTGCATCACATCGATACGGTTTGCTCCTGGCAGCACCGTTACCAGTGTTGTGCCAGTCGCTAAAAACAATGAAAAGATCAATGCCATTACGGCATCCAGCTTGAGGCGGGATTTCGACTCAATGCCCGACAGGACGACGGCACTCACTACCCCCGCCACCAGCGCCCCCAGCGACAGGGGCAACCTCAGAAACACAGCCACCGGCAACCCTGCCATGACAGAGTGAGCAATCATGTCCCCCATCATGCTCATCTGCTGCACGATCATGTAGCTGCCCACGACAGCGCACAAAATGCCCAGCAAAATTCCCATAATCAGAGCATTGCGCATGAATTCAAAGTTTAGGGGTTCAAGTAGTACGTTCAAGAAATTCTCCTTTTGATTTATCAATTCCGATGGTGTAGAGATTAGCAGGCGGCGAATAGTACCGGCCCTTCGTAGGCGGTCAGCAGGTTATCTTCTGTCATGACTTCGTGGCGCGGGCCTTTGGCGACAACGTGCTTGTTCAGCAATAACAGCTGATCGTAATTATCCAGGGTTTTGCTGAGGTCATGAGTGATGATGAGCAAGGTTTTGGCCTCGGCCTTCAGCTCGTTAAAAATGTCGAACATAATGGATTCCGTTTTCCGATCCACTCCAGTGAAGGGTTCATCCAGAATCAGGAGTTCGGCTTCTTTTGCCAGGGCACGGGCTAAAAAGACCCGCTGCTGCTGACCGCCGGATAGGTCGCTGATGCTGCGATCGCGGTACTCATACATCCCCACCCGCTGTAGCGCTGCCTTCACCAGCTCGCGAGATTGGGGACTGGGCCGACGAAACAGCCCGGTTTGCAGGGTACGGCCCATCATGGCAACATTCCAGACAGTGACGGGATAGTCCCAATCAATTTGCGATCGTTGGGGCACGTAGGCAACCTGCGAAAGCTGCGGTGTCAGAGGTTTCCCTTTCAGCAGGGCTGTACCAGTAGCCGAATGAATCAGCCCCAGCATGGCTTTGACCATTGTGCTTTTACCCGCCCCGTTTGGGCCGATGATGCCCACTAACTCGCCAGCGTCAAAGGTACAACTCACATTGTTGAGCGCCGTGAAACTGCGATACCTCACGGACAAATCTTGAACGATCAGCATAGTCTGCCTCTAGAAAAAAGTGAATAGAAAATGAAAAAAATATGATATGAATATGATAAAATATGATAATGGTATACTATTACAAATATATATCAAAATTTAACAATTTCCCAGTTGAGGGGAAATTGAGAGTTGTCGTTTAGCGTCATGATGCTGCTAGATAAGACTTCCAGAGGGTTGCCAAGGGGAGCGACTGAATTTTTCAGTCTGCTCAGTTGCGACAACCTTCTGTTACAGATGCAGACTGGGTTTGTTTACCACAGTCATGTTCTGGACTTAATAAGATTTTTTCTTGACTATATACTATATACTTATTCAGGAGACTTCAATGCGTTTTTTATTTCAGTCAAAGCCTGGTTTTGCAGGGACTTTTGCGGCTTTAGCAGTTGTGGTTGGCTTGGCGGCTGGTGGCGGCACTGCCGAGACGATCTCCACCCAGAGGGAAGCGAGAGATGCCGATGAAATCGCCAATGCCGATGGCGGGACTCCGGAGGTCGTCGCCTCCTACAGCGTTCTCTGCAGCATGGTGGAGCAAATTGCGAAGGGGGTGTTGGAACCCAACTGTCTGATCGACTATGAACAAGACCCGCACACATATCAAGCTAGGCCGTCTGACCGACGGGCGATCGAGGTGGCGGATGCCGTCTTCTACGCGGGGATGAACTTTGAGCCGGCGATTATTGAGATGGCGGAAGCAAGCACCACCCCAGCCCCCAAAGTGGCGGTACACGAAGAAGCCGTCCAGGACATTATTGAAGTGGAGGAAGAAGGGGAAGTGGAACCCGACCCCCACATTTGGCATGACGTTGAAAACGGCATCCGCATGGTGGAGGTAATTGAGCAAACCCTTACTAAAATCGACCCCGACAATGCCGATACCTACACAAGCAATGCTGATGCCCTCACCAGTAAGTTGGAGCGCTTAGACGCCTGGATTCCCAAACAAATTGCCACCATTCCAGAGAATCAGCGCCGTCTGATCACGACCCACGATGCCATGAGCTATTACTCCAGAGCCTATGGCCTGACGGTGGAAGATACCCTGTTGGGAGTCTCAACGGACGAACAACCCACAGCAGCCAAGGTTAAATCCCTATCCGAGAGGATTAAGGCGATCGGCGTCCCCGTTTTGTTTGCGGAACTGACCGCCAACGACAAGGTGCTGGGCACCGTCGCCAATGAGGCGGGCGTGAATATTTCAGAGGATGTGCTGATTGCCGACGGCATCGGGGAAAAGGGCACTCCCGCAGGCAGCTATCAGGGCATGCTGGTTTACAACACCTGCACCATTGTCACCGGCTTGGGGGGCACCTGTTCGGAGTTTAAGTAAGCCTCATGCTTCTGGGCTAAGCAGCCCAATCAGAACTCCTTAGAGCCAGAGCTGTGTAGGGTGATTAACTGTTAAACTTAAACTGTAGAAAATAATTGTAAAATTTACAAAAGTGTTGTAGTTTTAAATAAAATCTGAAAAATAGAAAGTGAATGCGACTTGTTGACAGGCATATTATTAACCGAACACATCAGTATTGGCAAGTTTCTGATGAATTAGCCTTTAAGTCGAAAAACTTGTACAACTTGGCTAATTATTATTGTCGTCAGCATTTTTTCAAGTTCTCAAAAAGTCTGGATTTAACTAAACTGTACCACGCCACCAAAAATAGTGATGCTCTGTAAGCATTACCAACTAAAGTATCAAAACAAATAATCAAATGCTTGATTGCAACTTGGCGTGGTTATTTTCAGGCAATGAGAGAATGGTCAAAACGTCCAGAAAAGTTTTTGGGCAAGCCCAAAATACCCAAATATAAGGACAAAATCAAAGGTAGAAATGTAGTTATATATTCATGCATAATCAGTCTACAAAGCTCCTCTAAAAGATGGTATTTGTCACTTATCAATGAGTGAAATCAAAATACCTGTAGTTGTGGAAACTGTAATCTAAGTGAGGATAGTACCTGCTACTAGCTGCTATATAATTGAAGTAGTCTATGAAAAAACGAATCAGCCACAAATACACTCAAGATATGTAGCCGGGATTGATTTAGGGATTGATAGATTAGTTGCTCTATCTACAAACAAGCCTAGTGTTAAGCCTATGCTTGTTAACGGGAAGCCACTAAAAAGTGTTAATCAGCTTTACAACAAGCGTAAAGCCAAGTACCAAAGTCATCTCAAAGGGAACAAAAAAAGCAGTCGGGCGCAAGTAACAAACCTTCCTCAACCTCTTCTACGGAAGTGCGAGTGGTAAATAGGGGATTCATGTTAGCTAAATTTTGTAATGAATGATAATCATTATTACATACAAAGCAGTGTTTAATTGGCGTTGCTCAAATGTAATGATAAATGTTGTAGAATTTCAAACATGATATGTCCGAAATGTAACTCCACCCACACTAGGAAAAATGGCCGAAGACGTGACCAACAGTGTTTCCAATGTCGAATATGTGGTCGTCAATTCGTTGACGACCCTAAGAGTCAACCCTATTCACCACAGATGAAAGAACTTCGTCTTCTGCTGCACTATCTAAAATTTCAAACTCTTCCTACATAAGTATAGATCATTACTAATCAGCAACGCCGTTTAATTTACCTAGAAACTTTGGCAGTCAGGCGATTGAGCAGTTGATTTAAATAGTCGGGCAGATGGGAATATTGATAGGGTTTATTCAAGCGTTGGCAATCTGTATTAAACTCGCAGTCTGGTAAAATTTTTCCCGTGTTGCCATCGACAAAAACATTCCAATATTTACCTATTAAACCGACAATACTAATGTTAATCATCCACTCATTATTATCAAAACAGGTTGCACCTACAACCTCAAACAAGTGATGATGTTCTGGAAATACTTCCAGATGGGACAAGAGATAATCGAGGGCTGTTTGTTTGATAGTAGTTAATTCTAACATACAGGTGTAATCTTCAAGTATTTACCAGAAAATTGGGTTTAAAGCCTCGCCCATAAGCGGGCGACTGTTTAGTTTATTTTATGTCAATAAATATGTTATCCTAAATATTAGCTTAAGAGTCAAATTATGAAAGCTAGATTTAAGTATTGTATTTATCCAAGACCGGGACAAAAACACTAATTAGCAAAGCTATGTAGAAATACAACCAGAAATCTTGCCTAAAACTGATAATTCAGTAGGTATAGATTTAGGTATCAAAACCTTTGCCACATTTAGCGATGGCACAAAGATTTAAGATCGCTAATAAGGCTAATATTTAGATTTTTTAGTCTGATATTCTAGATTAGTAAAGCATCAAAATAACTATATCCCCTAAGTAAAAATGTTAACTATTGGAACACAAAAAAGCGATCGAATTAGCACAATTACTAATACAACTTGGGCTGAATATATTAGTTTAGATTTGCCCACTAAACGAGTCTCATTTCGCAATGGAGTTATTACTATCGTGTCCCCAGGACTATCCCATGAATTAATTGGTGATTATATTAGAGCAATTATTTGGGCTTACTGTCGTCAAAACAACTTTGCACTGTTTCCTTACAATCAAACTACTCTTAAGGAAGATGGAATTGAAGGGAAAGAACCTGATGTAGCTTACTGTTTTGAAATAGACAATAGACTTGCCAGATTTGGCAGTAGAAATAAATCTAACATCAGGGAGTATCGACGATTTAACTAAATATCAATACTTAAAAATTCCTGAAGTTTGGCTATGGGAAAACAATAAAGTTAGATTCTTTGTTGATCGTGATTCAGGATATTTAGAATTAACAATAAGCAATTCTCTGCCTAATTTAAACAGCGATCGTATGACAACAATTGTCAATAGTTGTTTTGGTAGAAGTGTTTTAGAAGTAGAAAATTATTTCCCTTAAAGCTTAATTAAAAAATCACAAAAATGAACCAAAACGAATCTATACTTCCCTTAAAAATCGCCGTCCTAACAGTTTCTGATACAAGAACCGAAGCTGATGATAAATCTGGCAAAATATTAGTGGATAATTTAACCACAACAGGTCATTTATTAGCAGAAAAAACTATTGTTCCCGATAACATTTACCAAATTCGTGCTGTAGTATCTAGATGGGTTGCATCATTATCTGTCCAAGTAATTTTGACGACTGGTGGTACAGGAGTTACAGGACGAGATGGTACACCAGAAGCCATTAAACCACTCTTAGACAAAGAAATTGAAGGGTTTGGTGAGATATTTCGGATGATTTCCTATCAAGAAATTAAAACCTCTACCATTCAGTCTCGAACTTTGGCAGGCGTAGCTAACGGTACTTATATCTTTTGTTTACCTGGTTCTAGTGGTGCTTGTCAAACAGGATGGAGTATTATCAAAGAGCAACTAGATTCTCGTAATCGTCCTTGTAATTTGGCTCAATTGATACCGAGATTAACTGAAACTTAAAAATGGTCGGGCGATCGCTTTGTTACTTAGGGCTTGCTGAAAAAGTCTTATGGGTGAGGGTAGGAGTCAGGAGACAGGAGGAGTAAGAAATTTAGAGGAGGCAGGAGAAAGAATTATCCCTTGATTTTTCTGCCTTATGCAACCCTTTCATCCTAAATTTTTCAGCTTTAAGGAGCAAAAAGCTTGTACTTTTTCAAGACCATTATCGGCTAAAATCTTTATCTGTAAATGCTTTTAGATTTAATCAGCAAGCCCTACATAAAAAACTGTGAGCTAGAGAAAGCCATCCCGTTTTAACCGATCGCAGTGGAGCGGGGCTTACAAGGGGGCGAATTCGATTTGCCCCACAGCCCCTTGCGAACGTGGGTTTTAACCCCGTGTATCTAAATTCTTGATAATAATTTAAAACAGATTTTGCATATTCTTGATGCCGGCTACAAATGCTGCACCGACCAATTGACAACGCTCGTAAAAATCTTGTTCACTGGTGTGGATGTTAGAAGTTTCGTTGGATGTTACAAGTCCCCTATTATATTCAATTGTCACCGTATTTATGGTTTTTGATATTAGGTTGTTATCATTAATGTCAAGATAATAATTGGCTTTTTTTATCACTTCTTCTAACCTTTTCAGCATGGTATTGGTAGCACCATAAACATCAGGACGCGATTTTTCCCAATTATCAATATTAATGGGTAGTCTGTTAGAAGCCTCCCGTATCATGCTTATAAAAGGCTCGACAAAAGCTTCCATTTGAGATCGATTAACAGTACTGTATTTATCAGGCTCGTCAGGACATGAGACATCTAGGACAGACACCAATGGTCTAACTAACTCTTGATACGATTTCAAGTCATAGGTATTGCGCAGATAATCTAGTAGTGCTTTGGTATCTGTACCACCATTGTGCGGTGCAAACTTAGTTAAGTTCATACCATCTAGTTTTGGTGAAAATAACGCATCGAGTATTTCATGGGAAAATGCTGAATAACTATGTGGTTCTAAACAGATAATAGGATAATTCGGATTTGTCATATACGCAGCAGCACGACATGCTCCAGCTACAGCAATACTCAAATCATGATTCTTTTTTAACCCTAGTTTTGTTTCGACCGTAGGCTGAGAAATATCTTTGTATAGAGGAGTCCCACGATAAGTGTGTGTATTGTAGACCTGATTAGTTCTACCTTCTTTTGCTGGGGCGCGATTGCCATTGCTGATAATTAAATTTGTCAATACTGCCGAACCACAGACAAAATTTTGATTATTTTGCCAAATACTTCCAGATACCTCCAAAACCCCAATATCTGCTTGATTCCAAATTGTGTAAGGATTGCTAGAGCATAGGGATTCATCAGCAATTACGTCATCAGATAATAGTCCATCAACACAAGAAGGTGGTAAGGTTCCGGCATGTGGTACATCAAGTATCATTTGTTTTTGAGTGCCTAAAGTACTAGGTCGGATAAAGCTGATGCTAGAGTCACTACGCCCCGTAATAAAAAGTGTATCGACCAATGATACAACGTATACGGGCGTATCTTTATACTCAAAATATGGTCGTGCCACCAATACCATGGCATTGTACATTTCTTGTGACGTATTAGGATATTGTTTTTTTAACCAACTAGAGAATATGACTTGATCTGAAAACTCTTCGAGTATATTTCGATTGCTTAAATCCTTTCCTGTAAAACGCTGTATAAAATCAATTGCTGTTGTGTGCATGACTTTGCATTTATTTTTCTAACATAAACTAAATAAACATTACCATATCTGATATTGTCAGAGTTCAAAGAAAAATTAAACCTAGCGTAAGATAGAAGTTTGGCTCAATTGATACCGAGATTAACTGAAACTTAGAAATGAGCTGGCGATCGCTCTGTTACTACTAATTGGCCAGTATCAGCGATCGCTGGAAAAATTTTAAAATGATTATTTTTGTACTATCAGAATTGATTTTCGTCTAAACTTATCGCTGCCATAAAAACTTCTCAAGTAATAATGACCACAAAGTTCTTATAGAAAATTTACAATTGATATTAAATTTTAAAATTTAATAAATAGTATCACTGTAAAATAACTTGCGGGAAAATCATGGCTCAAGCTTCAAAAACAAACAAACCGAGAAAAAATTCTGCTTACCAAAATTTAATGTCAATCCATTGGTGGATGTTTAATTGTTACATTATTATATTTTTAGTTGGTTGTTTTATGTCGCGTTTGCCTAGAGAAGCCTTTGGAAGAAACTTACTTTATGATTTCCATAAATCTCTAGGAGTATTGGCAATGGCTTTATTAACTTGGCGAATTTTAACTCTATTACAAGTGTGGTGGAAGAAATATACTAAGCGATTGCCCAAGTATAGTTTTAAATGGATGCAAAAAGTAGCCCTGCATACTTCTCTTTATATCTTTATGTGGGCTGTTCCTATTAGTGGTTTCTTTTTTTCTAACTCCTTTAAAAGCAATAATGTCCGCTTTTTTGGTTTAACCTTACCTGATTTATTTCCCCAGAATAGTGACTTAGTAGACTTAGGTCGAAACATACATTTTTGGTTAGCTTATACTTTTTTAGCATTTATTATCTTACACGCGATCGATCAATTCAAGGTAGTCAAAGGATTTTGGCGACGCATTAGTAAAAGAAAAACTAAACCTAGCTAAGACAAAAATTTGGCTCAATTGATAGCGAGATTGACTGAAACTTAGAGATAATAAAATGGTATTGTCTAATAGCCTGTAATTTGCTAGTGTACTTAAAGTCTGAATATATGTTAACTCAATCAGCTAAATTAACAGACATCTAAGATCAAGTCCAATGGAGGGATTAATGGTTACATTAGAAGATGCCAGAAGAGTAATTAGTGCCGCCGAAAAAAAAGCACTCGAAATTGGTCAACCAATGAATATAGCAGTAGTGGATGGGGGAGGAAATCTGGTAGCCCATGTACGAATGGATGGAGCCTGGATCGGAAGTATCGATATCTCCATTAAAAAAGCGTATACTTCGCGGGCGTTCAATCTGGCCACTAAAGATTTAGCCGAACAGAGTCAATCAGGAGGACAATTTTTTGGGATTCATGCCTCTAACAATGGCAAAATCATGATTTTTGCTGGGGGAATACCCCTTTACAGTGAGGGACAAGTAGTGGGGGCAATTGGAGTTAGTGGGGGGTCGGGAGAGCAAGACCATGCCGTAGCCGAAGCTGGAGCCGCCTATTTTAATTCTTGAAAACATCATTTGAGATGGATAAGGTAAGATCAGGCTTGGGAGTTGTCTATTTAGGACTTGCTGATTAAATATCGCGCGCATTGACTGATATTGGTTGTAGCCTTTTTAGGTCTTGAAAAAGTACAAGGTTTTCATTGTAGACAGCTCAAAAAGGAGCGGATTTTGGACTGATTATGGTAGAACAATCTTGGGATAATTCTTCTTTATGGGAAAATGATCCTATTGCTATTGTGGAAGGTTATGAGTCTTCACAATTAACTCCGATAGAAAGAGATTTTCTTTTTTACCGACAAGTGACTCTTGTTTGGCTGAAGCTCACTTATAACAAAGCTTTCAGGAAATGTGGCATAATTTTACACGAATTTTGCCCCGACCCGTAGTATTATGGTACTTGAAGTATTGTTGGGAAAAGCGAAGAATTATGAACCCTGATACAGAGAAACTGATGCAACAATTAGAACAGCCATACGAAGGGGCTGAAATGAAGTCTTTGTATACGGCTGTGGTAACAGTAACACCGGGGCAAGAAGAACACGCCCGGATGTCAGGTCATGCGGAAAGTGAGGATGGATTATTAGCCGTAGAACTGGCGATGCCTGAAGAGCTTGGTGGTCGGGGTCAAGGAACCAATCCAGAACAACTGTTTGCTGCTGGATACGCCGCCTGTTTTCATGGAGCACTGGCTTTGGTTGCCAGAAAGATGCGGGTCGATGCGTCTAAGGCCACGGTGACGGCACAGGTCACTCTTGGCAGAGATCCAGCAGATGGTGGATATAAGCTTGCTACTGAGTTAAAAGTGGAAATGCCAAACTCAGAGCGTGAAACATCGGAGCAGGTCGTTGCTCAAGCCCATCAACTCTGTCCGTACTCAAAAGCGATTGCTGGTAATATTGACGTGAAAGTGGCGGTAGTTTAATTGTATAGCCCTGATCGGGCTATGTTTTTTCGGTAGTGCGTCAAGGAAGTGTGGGGAGGGTGGGAAGTAGAAGGAGTAAGGCGATCGCTTGAAATTGGGACATTTCTCTAGAACAAATAACAGCTAGAAAAGATATAGGAGCATTGACTGAATCAAAGAATAACGATATTATACGATATAATATGTTAAAAAGCATACTATTTTAAGTAAGCCACCAACGATGACGCACCAAGAATGCCCTGCATGCAATCAAATCTTTGAACTTCATTACATTTCTGTGCCCCATATTGTGCCGACACTGAATCTAGATCCCGACGAGATCGACTACTACGAAGCCACCATAACCCACACCTGTCCTCACTGCCAAGCGCGTTTGAGTATTCACGCTGTGGATTATGTGGACCCTCCCCGTCGGGTTGTGACCGTCACCGCCATGTGATAGAGTAAGTCACCTTTACATATATATAGCTCGTGATGGGTTTCAGGGAGGCCATTGCTGAAAGGTTTACAAAAACTGCGTTTCACATATCCGTGATATCCTCGCTCAGAATGCTTCTGCTTCAAGGGATTCGGAGCTTTTGCCACCTCATAGGTCCCTGAAACGCCTATAGAGCCTTATGGGTTAGACCGTCTTTCTCCTCAGACACTGTTAAGCTGCTGCTTCAGCTTCTGGCAGTCTACTCCGCACTCTTGTAGGACGTGCATGGCCAAACCGCCACCTGTCTCACCACCCATCTCACTTTCTCGCAAAAGACCGAGTAACAGATGTTGGGGGGTTATCCGAGCGTGACCTTGCTGTTTTGCCTGTTCAGTCGCTAGCTCCATGACACGGTGGGCACGGGGTGTAAAGGGAATTTCTGGGGGGATTTTTGTATCAGAGGAAATTTTTGGTAATTTAACGGTATATTTAGCTGACAATTTTCGGATGAGATTTTTCATATGAGAGGAAATTTTTGTGTCAGAAACCTTGTGTTTAGCTAACAACTTTCGGATGAGATTTTGGGCAATAACGAAATCCACTCCCTGGTTGTTCAGGGCTTGTGCTGCTGAGGATGTTTCGACAGCCAGCAGCCCTAAAAGTAGCCCTTCTGTACCGAAGAAGTTGAGGTGTAGCTCCTGCATACATTCCTGACCTTGAATCAACACTTCACGGCTTTCCGGAGTCAAGGGATCCAACGAAAACTCTACCATGTCTTCCCGCACTGACAGTATCGCCATCGCCTTGAGAATATAGTCAAATGTGGGGGCATCTAAGGTACCCAAGGAAGCAACTTCAGCTCCCTCTTTCTGATAGACCTGCATAAGCGCTTCATAGAGTTGCAGATCACCACCCACTAATCCATAGAGGCCGTTACGAAACTGAAATGCCATGAGCCGCACCTCTGGATCATTGAAATCACGACCTTGGGCCATGTGCGATCGCGCCTGATCTAATAGCCACTTGGTTTGCCCCTCATTGCTCCCCTTCAATCGAGCTTCGAGCAAATCATGTTGTTCTTGGGTCAAATATTGTTGAGTCATGGTAAGGTTCTCCATTATCTGTAAGAGATCGTCAACCGCAATAGTTTGAGAGGTTTGGAGTTGTTGGGCTAGGGTACTGAGCTTGGTAAAGAGCGACTGCGATACAACTATCTGCTCTTGGAGTCGCGCCAAATGCAGATTGATTACATTTGGTAGGGAAAAGGCAGGATTCTCTAGACACTCGCGAATTTCTTTGAGGGCAAAACCCAACTGCCTCAACGACAAAATGTGCTGGAGTCGTGCAATGTCTGCTTCGCTATACAGTCGATACTCTGCTTCTGTACGGTGCGAGGGCACCAGCAAACCAATTTCGTCGTAGTACCTTAAAGTCCGAATGGATAGTCCGGTTTGTTTTGCCAACTCCCCGATTTGTAATAACTTTGGCATAGGTTGCCTCGACTCAAATTTCCCAGGAAATTACGGTTGATGACTAAATGCTAAAGGATGACGTAACGTGAGACTCAAGAGGCAGATTATAAAGATTTTCTGAATTTCAATTGCTACTATATGTAGCAATCCCATCACTCAATCTATCTACTTATTTATTTACAATTGTGTCAGGTTCAGGCCATCACCATAAACGACTTTTAGGCCAAATGTTTTTTTTTGACCTTTAATTAATTAATAATCCGCCCCAAGCAAGAAATAAAGAAAAAACGATCGCCGCGATCGCCTGTCTGCTTAACAGCAATAAGGCAAATCGAAGAGACTGTTCTCGTGCAATAGTTAACAGAGTAACTAAACAAGGTAGCAATACTCCTGCTAGATACACCCCAGTCAAAACCTGCAATGGAGTTAACATAGCCAAGGTTTCTGGTTCGGCAAATAATAGCAGTCCATCTTTGCGAATAGAAGCTAAAATAATAGGCAATGAGGCTTCAGGGGGTAAATTAAACCATCCCATTAAAGGGTTAATAATATTGGCTAAAGCTGGAATAATTCCTAACCAATTCAACACAGAAGCAATAACGGTAATAACTAAAAAGATGGGAATTGCATTGAACAAAAATTGATTAATAGTTGACTTAGCTTCCCGCCAAATTACTAACAAATGAGGAAATTCTAAAAATGCTCTTCCTTCGATTAATAGGGGATTCTGATTCGATTTAGCTGTAGGGGAAGAAATCATGTAGGTATATATCAAGGTGGTTGCGGTTAGATACAGCAGGTAAGGAATTATCAAGTAAGGTAACGAAGCCGCACTAAACACCCCTAAAGTTGCCCCCAACTGATAAGAACAAGCGGAACCAAAAGCGATCGCCGAAATACAAGTTCCCCTAGAACAACTAGAACAAGCACGGGTACTAATCACCGCAGGAACATTGCACCCCATACCCATAATTACTCGCACTAAATCCCGTCCCGACAACCCAAACGGACGGAGTAAAGGATTGAGAGTAATGGTAATTCGTTCTATTAACCCACTAGCTTTATATGCGCCCAAGAATAGGGCATAGAGAATTACTGTAGGCATCGCCCAAATAAACAGCAACGGACTCATAGTTATCAGTCCATACTGACCTATCAGTATTTCTCTTAACCAGATTGGGAGTTGGGATAAAGGTTGAATAATGGGAGATATCGCACTTTGAACTATAGGATCTGCTAAAGTCGCAAAGGAGTTAGCACCCCAGACAGCAATAATGGCAGGAATAAGTAATAGGGCGATCGCCAATAACCAACCTAGTCGAGGATGTTCTAACAGTGTCGGGTGTGGTTCAATATACCAGCCAGCCCTTGTAGGAATCCATTGCGCGGGAAAAGGATGAGGTTCTTGCAGAGAAGCCAAAATATAGTCTTTTTGTTCTATTGTGAGGTGGCGAGCATCTACAGTGACAATGCTCAGGTTAGAAGTTTCTGTCCATTCCCGAAGCACTTGTTGAGTATGAACCGTCGATAATACCTTATCCCAGAAAGTAATCGCCACAATGCCCCTTTTATCTGCTACTAAAGGCAGTAGATCTGCTAAATCTCGATCTACGTCGGTTGCCTTGACTATCAATAGTACGGTGTCATTTTCTTCTAGCTCTCTTAAAGCTTTCTTAGTAGTTACGCTGTCGGAACGATAGAGAATTCCAGGAGTATCGATAAAGGTACAGGCTTCAGATTGATAAGTATCACAAGTCACTGTAGAACCGCGAAAATTGGCACTATAGGGAGTCTGTCCTGTAAGAGCTGCAATCAGTTGGGATTTGCCCGTACTCTCTTTACCAATAACCACAATACAACCGCGCTCTAATTTTGAGGGCGTAAAAATATTCATCTTATTTTTCAACAAACACAATCGTCATTACAGCAAGAAAGGTCATCTAAGAACAAACCTTGTTGGCGATAGACTTCCAATGGAGTAGGATCGATTCCCAGACGTTGAGCGAGCGCATTTCCTACCACAGCAAATCGCTGCCTAAATTTATAAATGAAACAAAAAATGAGATTGCCGTGACGCACTGAAGGACCGACGACAAATAATCCTGGAGTTAGGGTAGACTCATCTTCTTGAGTCAGGGCTGCATAGCCATTTGACCAGTCAAATAGAGGTGCGATTTGTTCTAAACTGCTATTAAACCCCGTACAGAGAATTGGCGGTGTAGAACTAAACCACTGTTCATACTCGCTCTCCAGCACATATCCTTCTTTTTCTGCTTTGACTGCTTCAATCTGTTTGTCTCCAATTAGTTCGATCCTACCCATAGAATAAGCTACTTCTAAACGTTTTAGACTATAAGGAGACAGAGAAACACTAGGATCTGAGTCTAAGTTTAACCAGCTACTCTGGCGATCAATTAACTTTACTTTTTTCCCTAATGCTGCCAAAACTGACGCTGCATCTACACCGCTTTCATAGCCTCCGACAACTACAAATTCGTCCCCCTCAAGGTCTCTCCAAGAACGTATTTTGGAATTATGAATACACAATTCTGCCCCTGGAAAAGGATTAAGATTGGGATATTGATACTCTCCTGCTGCCCAAATAACAAACTGTGTTCGCAACTCGCCTTTAGAAGTTTCCAAGACAAAGCCTTGCCCTTGAGGTAAAGGTGCAAGAGTTTTCACATTTGTCTCTGTTTTTACAGGCAGTTGAAAATGGTCTGCCACAGTCTCTAGATACAAAGCATATTCTTTTCCCGAAAGATGTTCTTTTCTAAAACTGAGGGCAGGAGAAGTATTTAAAACTACTGCGTTGAGATCCAGCAATCCAAAACCATGACTGGGAAATGAAGGCGTAATGAATCCCATTTCTTCTGGCCAAAGGCTAAAAGAAGCCCCTATTTGATGTCGTTCTAAAATGACAAAATTTTCAATTCCTAAATCTTTTAAGACTACGCCACAGCCAATTCCAGCAGCCCCAGCCCCAACAATTATAACTTCAAAGCGATCGTTAGTTTTGTTCACCAGCAGACAATCTCGAATAGATACTTTATGATCATAATAATCATTCTATAAAAAAAAAGCTATCTTTCTAACAAAAAATATTGGAGAGGCAGTGGTAAACCATGATTGATATCCTCCCATCACTACACTCCTTACGTTGCTATAGGGCGTTGCGAGAGCAAATGGACAAAAAACAACGCGCTCTCGTATAATTAGAATAATCATATCTATTACTCCAGAACTGAACTAAGCGTATAAAATGATAAAATTATAGTTGATTCGCAGGAAAATTATAATGTTTGGAGTAATGCTGAAAAAGCAACATCTCGTTCTCGTCTGTGGCAATTTTTGTTAATTACTATTGGCAGTGCTAGTAGTATGATTTATCCTCACGTTCTCTTAGTAGGTTTTGTCGCTATTAGTGGGGTGACACTTAATAGAAAATAGGCGATAATTTCCTCAATAATAATTTGGGGTTTGGGAATTTCATTAAAATAGTTAAAAGTTTGCATTGTTTGATTACCTCTGTTTTCTGCGATTTTAAGGTTGGAATTTAATTTGATGGAAATGCTAAGACTCATTTCTTAAGAAAAGTTTTGAGTTACTTTGATCCAGAAACAAATCAAGTTCATTCTTTAATTTATCTGAAGTATGACGAAGGTTCTTTAACTTTTCTTGTGCTTCTGAGCTGAACTTTAGATTTTTAGCTATCAAAGAATTATCTGAATCAATCCTTGTTTCAAGACTGGTAATAAATGTATTTGCTGAAAAAATATCTTGTGTGCAGAGATTTAAGAGTGTTAAACAATACTCCTTAGTAGATGCTTCATGTATAAAACGAATTGTTTCCTTTGTTCTTGCAACGTGCTTATCTATTTCTTTTACCATTACTTCTCTAGCATCTTCAATTCGAGCTATACCTTTTAAGTGGCTTCTGTAACCTAAAATACCTAAACTAACAACTGCAACTGCTCCTGTTGCTGGGAGAGTAAGAGGATTTGCTAGCAAAATAGCGAAAGGGGTTGCTCCTGCTGCTACACCAGTTGTACCTCCTGCTGCTACTAGACCAGCTGTACCTCCTGTTGCTGCCGCACCACCTGCTGATGCTACTACCGTACCAGCTCCTACTGTTGAAGTTGCTGCTCCCCCAAAGAGTCCTACTTCAAATGCTAGGGATGCAGCACTAACTCCAAATGATCCCAGAGTTCCAACAAGAGAAGCTAATCTCTCGACAGATGTATATGCAGCATTTACAAAATTTGTTTCATTTTCAATTTTTTCACGTATATACTTCAATATATCATCACTACTCTTCTCATCTGAGTACACTTCGGTAGATACAAAAGAAATAGATAAATCAGGAACTTCTAATGTAGTAATTAAGCTTTCTTTGAAGATATCATTGGCTTCTTCTCTATGATAATTATAAGCACGCTGAAAATCACCATTGCTTTCTTGTAACCAGTTATTAGAAATATCCATGTTTAAATCAATCAATTTTTGAAGATCTTTCTTTTTCAAAGGATTAAGCTTCTCAACTTGTTTCTTATAGTCTGAGTCCAAACTTTCTTTGAGTAAATTTATTCTGCTGTCCAAGGTAATGAAAAAAGTCTTTAAACCTTTTTCATAATTATCTTGAAGTTTTTTCTCTAAGACTGGCAGATTCCTTTGGAGAGAGCTTAAAGATTTCTTTGCTAAATCAAGTTGTTTATTGAGGTTTTCATATTTTATATGGTTTGCTTGATAAATATTTCGCAAGTATTGTTCTACTTGCATCAATAGAGGATAAATATTCTTACTTATATATAGTGAATATTTTGTTGGAGAGAAAAAATCTGTGCGAAGTTCAGTAATATTTTCTCTCAATTGCTGAATTCCTGAAGCCGGAAGAAACTTTTTGTTCTTATTCTTATCTTTTAGATACTGTGCATATCGTCCTGCTGAGACACCGATGAACTCTGACACTATGAATGGATTATCTTGAATAGATAAATATTGTTTTAGTAATCTATTGTTCTTTTCAAGAACATCAAATGGCCTATCCTTGAAATTGGGTACTTTATCTATTTGGGTGATAACAAATAAAAGTATTTTTCCATAGCTACCTGCTATCTGGTTGAGGGTCTTAAGATTAAAAAGCTCGCTCTCTGAAAGTTCTCTATCAATCGAACATGTATAGATTATACAGTCAGAGTTTCTAACATTATCTTCGACCATTTCTCTATGAGAATCATGCTCTCCGCCAAGTCCAGGTAAATCATAAATTTCCCACGAAACTCCCATTTTTTCTTGAGGAATACCAACACTTATACGATTTGCTTTTTTATCATTACCAGAATCTGTAAAAGTGCCGTAACTTCTTAGTAATTCACTTACTTCATTAGGCTTATCAAGACTATCTTCATCAGTTTTTTCGCCATAGTCAATACAAATTTTGTACTTCTGTTCAGGATGAGGGTATAATTTCAGGACACAACTTGTAGTTTGAGTACGCCCTGTTGGTATTAAACCATCATAAACTTTAAATTTTTCATCTAAGTCATCAGTTTCAATTTTAAAGCTGATATGATCAATTAAAGCATTAACCAATGTACTTTTTCCAGTGCTAAACTCTCCATATAATGCTATTTTCAGTTTGTCTCTGGAAAGTATATCTTCTATTTTCTCTAATGAATTATTTTTAATAGAGGGTATTTCATTGAAAGATTTTTTAGCTGACTCATCTAAATTGCTTAACACATCTTTTATGAGTCCATTATATTCTTTGATAAGACTTGATAGTTTTAGTTTTGACTGATTTTGCGACATGATAATTGTTCGTATATACAACCAAGATAACTCAACCCATCAGAGTATCAAAAGTAGGAAACCTACGAATTTTTTGGAGTGTAATCTCTTATTTGAGGTTTTGGTAGAAAACGTCCTAGTAGTTCCCATTCGCGTTCGCGCCAGCGTCCCGGAGGGAATCGCTTAGATCGCTGGCATAAGATTTTCGGGACATTAATTTGAAACTCATCATTGATTTTTTATTTTCCCACCTTAAATACTTCTTCATGGCCATCTTTAGCTTTTTTTTACAAACAGTCTCTAAAAATACTCTGATATTTATCAAAAATATTTCAGGCTCTTATAGAGGAAAACAAAACCTTAAAGAAATATTCACACATCTACTCTTTGCTCAAAAAATAGGATATCTTCCTGGAAGTTGGCTAACTTCAAACAGTGACACATAGGATGTCTTTACACTCAAAACGGATTCCACCTGATAGTCAAAAAAATTGAGCAGATGACAGTATAGCGGAAATACAAGGAGAGTCTCACGGCTGTACAGCATCGCTGCGTTTTATAAAATCAAGCTTTTTTGTTGGCAACTAACTGTTGTAAATCAATACTTTCAAGCTTTAATTGCCCCTCCTTCAACAAACCTTCGATCTACGCCAACTGACACAGCTAAAGTGGAACTTGAGAAAAATGGCTTAATTCTCCCTAAATTTAGAATTAAAAACATACTCCACTCCCTTAGCTGTGTTCCTCCACAAAAAACTAAAGCGACTCTTGATATTTAACCAAAAGTTCAGGAATATAATCATAACCATCCACTCCAATAACTGGCAAAATTTCTGACCGTTTTTGATTTAAAATCTCATTAAAATCTTCTCCCAATTGACCTTTCAATACAACCATTAAACCAGCAGTTTGTCGCCATTCATTAGCACCAATTTGCTCTAAAAGATACATACCCAAACAACCTGCAAAAACAGCTTTCTCTAAATTTTGCAAACTATAGTAAGCCTGAGCAAGATAAGCCAAATTCAAACCTTGCAAATATAAATCTCCAGAATATTGAGCAGCTTGCCAACCTCCAGCTAAATATAACAGAGCATCTTCAGGTTTTTCTAATACCATAAATGCAATTCCTAGACTACTAAAACAGAGAGACTTACTCTGACCATCCCCTAAATTTTCTGACAATTTTAAACCCTGTTGTAAATAATTAATCGCACTTTCATAAACCTCTGTTTCCATAACTTCTTGTTGTCTAGCTTGAAAAACTTCACTAAAACCAAAATTAGCTAAAGCATTAGCTTCCCCTCTTTTATCTCCTACCTGTCGGGAAAACATTAACGCTCTTTGACTATAATTAATTGCCTCACTATAATCCTTCATCGCTACACAAGTCCGACTCAAATGATTCAAATTAGCAATTTCACAGGATTTATCTTCCGTTTCTTGGGCAATTTCTAAAGCCTTTTTATGAAATTCCATCGCCCTTAAATATTGCCCTAAAGTCTGCTGAGAATAACCCAATAAAGTTAAAATTCTTCCCTTAGCTTGAGTACCTTGAATTCTTTGCAAAGGTTCATCTAAATAACTCAAAGCATTTTGTAAATATTCTCCAGAAAAAGAAGCAAAAATTCCACCATAAAGAGGAAAATATTCTCGTTGAGAAAAGGCACGAAGAATTTGCAATGTCACCTGAAAACAAGAATTACTTAAACTAGGTCGAGCCTGAAAACCATCAGCTAACTGACACCAAATAGCAGCAAAAGTCAAAAAAGTAGAAATAGATAATTTTGCCCCTACCTTCGCATCATAAATTAACTTATCAAACCATTCTACTAATCCCCTTTGTAAACATTGTAAAATTATTGCCAACTCAACTAAATCACTCGCTTCAATACTAGCTTTGCTAGCAAATTCTACAATAGATTTTTCCAAAGCAATAGTATTAAATAAACCCTCTGGAAAAGACCTATTTACCTGTTTTGACCATAATACCCAGGGTCCCCTTTGTTCGGGAGTACCACCAAATCCTATTTGCCCCCGACTTTGGTCATATATCCAACTGACCAAATAAGGTTGTAGTCGTTGCCAAGCTTCCAGACCTTTAGTAATACCACTGGTAAACTGCTGCAAATCTTTTTTCAGGTCTGAGTCAGTAGTTTGGAGTTTTTGGTCATGTAGAGTTTGGCCAAGTTTTTGTATTTGGTTAAGGGTAAGGGGTTGTTTTTGGTTGGGGTCAATAGCATTAAGTAAACTGGTCAGACGTTCCCTACTTTCCGTATTAATAATTTGCTGTACAGATGTAGCGATCGCCTCTTGAGTTTGATTTTGTTTTTCCCATCTTTCCCATTCTCCTTGAATAGTTTTTAATGCTCGTAAACGACGATTAGCTTTTGCTTGTTTTAGCTCATCGGTTTCTGTATCTACTTGATTTTTAATAGTTTGGAAACGTTCATCAAAACAACGTTCAAATATTTCTCCTGTCCCAGTGCTAATTTCTTTAACAAGCATTTGATATACTTGCTCTTTGGAACGAATTTTACCTTGAAGAGTAATGTCTATAATATAGTCAATGAGATTTAGATAGCGTTCTTGCCAAGAAATAGATTCTGTCATTTTAGTTATTAGTTGTTAATTATTAACTTATAGTTGTCTTAATTATTAAATTCAAGGAATAAGTAATATTATGTCCAGTTTAATAATTATAATTAAAGTGCGTATAATTGCTCCAACCCTATCTAGAGTTCTGGCTAAAGCCCTACTACAAACAAAATTTTTTTATCACCTATTATCAGGACATGATATAATTGCGAAGCTGCCTTAATAAGATAGTTTTTTTTAAAGTTAAAACCATTTATAAGTCAGGGATTGGGCGATAGAAAAAATATGCTTTTATACACGAATTTAGTATAATAAGGTAGTTGATTTGGTAGTGTTATACCATGTATCAAAAGCAATCCTTTTATGAAAAAAATAGAGATAATTATTAATTGTTAATTATTCATTATTCATTAACTTAGAAATCTATCACTATAAACATCTTTTCAAACATTTCATTAACTATATCTTCCATATTATGTATATTTATAGCATTAGGGCCTCTAACAAATTCTTGTAAAGTAATTTTCTTATTCTTAAAATCCTTAACAAAATCACGCAAATTTTTCAAAGACATTACCTCAAACTCTGCTTGTTGTAACAAATCTTCCATCAAATCTTCTCCATTTTTCTTTGCTTTCCGATACTGTTTAACCATATTACCTTGAGGAGTATTTTTTACCTCTCGTAATTCAGCTTTAACTTGTTCATACTGTTGAGATAATAATTCAATTTCTTTGCCTAAACGTTCACATTCTTTTTCACTATCATTTTGCTGAAAATTCACTTTTTCTTGATTTTTCTCCCGTTCAATTTCTAGTAACCTAGCCAGATCGCCACTTTTATAAGCAATATTAATTTCTTTCATTATTTCAGTGTAGAGAATACGAGTTTCATTGTCCGTCGCTTTATCAGGATGAAACTTATCGGCTAATTTTAAGAAAATTTTTCTTAAATCTCTACTCGGACGTGGTTGAGAAATATCTGGTTGTTCATGGAATTGATAGCCATTTTTATCATCATCATAATCATCTCCAAAAAAGTCTTTTGAATCTTCTGAATTGTCTCTAACATCATCTTCAAAATTTGATGATTGAGAAAAATAGTCTGGTCTGAGAGAAATTCTCCCTGTTAATTGTAGAGTTCGATAGATATCTATAATTTCTTGCTTTTGACGTTTTCCTAAACGTTTCTTACTTAGAATTTTCTCAAAGATACTATGAATTTCTCGATCCAAGGTATGAATTTTTTCATCAAGAGGTCTACTTTTATGAGACATTTCTTGACTCAATGTTTGTATTTGTTGAGTAAGGTTAGATAATTCAGTTTTTTTACGCTTGATTTGGGTCAGAAGTTTTTTGTGCTTTTCGTGAAGAAAATTTATTCTAGCATGAACAGAAGAAAATGATAGATAATTTTCTTGAGATACAGAATTAGAGGTAGCTATTTTTTTAGTTTTTCTTGGCATAATAAATTGTTTTGACTATTTTTTAGCAATTGAATTTTTTATAGTTTATCGTGATTTACTACATGTGTCACCTTAGCCAGAATTAATCTCATATTCAAGGTAGTTGTATGCCATGTCTTTGTAGAATGTAAAAAGCTTAATATCCAACTTTTCTATTAAAGAATTACCAAAACACTGATAATATTTGTCGCCAGAATTTCTTAATTTAGTATTAGACATCTCAAATAATAAAAAATTAAATCAATTATCCCACAGAAATTATTAATTATTTCCCACTACTCCCGTAGGGGCGATTCGTTAATCGCCCCTACTCCCTCTTTTCTGGAGATATCTATTATTCACAGCAGTCGAAGCAAAGATTAGGACATTTATGAATCCTGAAACCCTTTAATAGCGTGCTATTCCCTATTCCCTATTCCCTATTCCCTAGCGCGTAGCGCTATATACAGTAATAACACAAAAAAAACAGGGGATGCCAATCCCCTGTAGCCAACAGATTTACCAACAATATGCTTGTTATTCTTCAGTAGTCTTTACATTAACTTTTACAGATTGTGCGGCTGTCATTTTTTCGGCTTTGACTTCAGCTACCAAGTCTTCTAGCATTTCTCCAGTTTCAGTTAAAGCAGCTTTGCTTTTTTCATAAAGTCTTATCCCACCTTTAAGAGTTGCCTTAGCAACTGGTTTAACTACAGGAACTAATATCGGTGCTATTACTACAGCGCCCAAACTAAACGCTACTGTAGATAGATTTGTGTGTTTGACTGTTTTTAGTATGCTTGACATGATAAATCTCCTTTTACCTACATTAAGTGATGAGTATTTCCAGTAATGCTTCTTTAAGTTATGCTACTTGAGTTTATTGTGAAGATACTGAAGTAGTTAAGTTAGCTTCTTCCACTAACTTAGCCAGGTGAGGAAGCATATCTAGATGAGGTTCATGGGCGATCACCACTGAAGCTGCTGAACGATTAATTAGGACATTTGTCACTCCATCAGTGTTTAAAATTAATTGTTCTAGTCTCTCGGCATACTCTACATCATTACCAACCTGCGGTACTCGCAACCTTACTCGTCCTAGGGTAGAATGAAGCACTTGAAATGATGGTCCAACAGTGGGAGTTAAATTTTTCTCTGTCGTTAAGTCCCCCGACTCTGGTTTTAGCTGTTCCATTACCCCTCTAGTCAACTTTGATGTTATTAGGGAAACTGGTAAACTTCGCCAACCAGAAATCCCCAACTTTTGGTTAACCAGCATACAGGCAGTCATAGGAATTAGAGAATTTATTAAATCTGCTGTAAATGTCGCCGTAGGATTTACAGGTTGTGATGATTTATTTTCTACTGCTTCTGTCGTCGGTGATATTAATGCGGGGGTGCGTTCATCAATGTTTAAATCCTTCAATATTTCCCACAACCGAGACAAAGACATAGTCCTGACATCGAAACTCAAAACTAAGCTACCCGTGCTATTATTTAGTTTCACCTCGTAGATACCTTCATGCTGCTGTAGTTGTTGAGCTATTGCTTTGAGGGTAGGAATATCAATATTTTTACTACAAGCCTTTAAACGGATACGCCCAGGAGTGTTATGTACTACTTGCATCGCTATATTTGTTTGTTCTGTAGTTACATTGGCCATTGCCCACCTCCCTGATGTCTAAAGAGCTAATTTAATCTGGATTTATAAGTACTAATTTATAGTTGCAAATTCCATGTTGAAACCAGGTTAAATGTTTTTGAATCTTTGAATCTATTTATATATTAATACTATTCATCCAAAAAAAGCAACCCTTGTTACAGTTATTAATATTTTGCTTATTAGAAAAAATTACTATTAATCTAGAAAACCTTGATTTAAAAGACTATTTTAAGGTTTAGAAGAGTAATATCAAATCAGAAAAATAATTCTCTACTTGATTAATCTATTGAATAGACTCAGATCTGCGAATTCCTTATATTTTGTAAGCATTCAGCCGTCAGCTATTCTTTTTGGGGCACGTTTAAAGGTTTATTGAGCCAGATATTAAATATTACTAAAAGTCGGCTGCCTTGATTTTAAAGTCTATTAAATTCATTTAATGTCCTTAAGCTCTAATTGCGCTCGTGCTGACTGCTAATAGCTGAATGCTTACTATATTTTTCTTTATTTTTAGCTAAGTATTTATTCTCAAACAACTTAAATAATATATCACATAAGAAATCTTAAACAATTGTCATTGCGACCAGGGAAGCAATCTCGAAAACCTGGGAATTGCTATCCTAGTGCTGCTAAAAAGTAATGCATCGAGTGTGTAATTCTGAGGTCTCCATTTCCATTTCCATTTCCATTTCCTTTTCCTTTTCCTTCAGAAACGCTACGCGAACAGAATGTAAGACAAACTCAAGACAATCAATACTTTTGATTGGTAAACCTTTTAGGATAGAGAAAAGAAAAAATTTTCCTTTTAGTCAATCTTCTTCTTAAAAAGAAAAGGTAATTGTTAATTGTTAATTGCTGAACCAAACTTGATTAAGTAATCTAAGAATCAGTATTTTAACTTAGATACCTTACTTAGTATTCTCAAAAATATTCATAAAAACTACCTCTTCTGAAGAGGGTTGGGTTAAGAGGTGATATAGCTGCCGCTAGGCTCCGCCAACCCTATTTTCTCACATTTATCAGAAAAAAGTCTTTACCTTGATCCCATACCCTATTAATCCCAAAATTCTAGCCAGTTTTCTTAATTTTATTTGGAATCCAGCTTAACACCATATAAATTAGTCCCAGGTAAATTGTAGCTGTCAGTAAAATGTAGAAGCAATCAAAGTTAGTCATTATGGCCACCCCCTAGCTGTAATTTTATTTTCACTCCCTACACTTTTATTATTACTTGAATTTAACATAGTGACATCCCTAAATTTGGTATATCAATAGGGTAAAAACTGGATTACCCATTTAGGTTAATTGGATGCAATTACGTATCTGTATCTGTATCCTCTAAAATTCAATATAAGCTAAATAATCAATATTAATTAGTGACTATGATCACGAGTTTTATTATTATAAATCATTTTTCATTTATTTTTTTATGATAGAATTTTTCTATATTATTAAGGCGATAAAATAAAATAAAAACTGATATTAACTATAAAAAAATATTATACTTTCTTCTTAGAGAAGTATAAGGTGAAAATTGGACATTAATATTCACAGGAGTATTCTCCTAATGTTTACTATGGAAAATAAATTGAGTTGAGAATTAATTGAGAAAAATGCAATCAGAAGTAAGATTAAGAGTAGCAGTATTAGGATTATTTGTGGCAGATGATCAAGTGCTGTTACTGCATCAAATGACAGACCCAGAACCTAATTGTTGGGACTTACCAGGAGGAGGTTTGCAACCAGAAGAGACATTAATGGAAGGATTAGCGCGGGAGATAAAAGAAGAAACAGGAATTACAAATTTTCAGGTAGAACAACTGCTGACAATAGCAGAGGAATTTTTTCCTGAAGGAGAAGGGAAGCTACTTCATACTTTAAATATTATTTATCAGTGCAGAGTGGAACCAAAACCAAGTAATCTCAGTAGTGACGATCCAGAAGTCGGACCTTTAGGAATTCAGTGGATAGCGATCGCTACTCTGACACCGGAAAAGTGTTCAAACAGAGCGTGGGAAGCATTGCAAGTAGCAGGTTTAGTGTCAACTTGACATACTCCTGGCGTTGTACTTAGGCGACAACGCGGGATTATTCGGCCAGGGAAACCCTAACCGCAGTTTTGACAGAGGTGATGTCCTCCCCCTGTGTTGATAATAATCCAATTTTCTGTATCAGAAGTGCTGAGTGATAGTCACGGTCTAGCTCCTGACTACACTTAGGACATGAATGCTAGCGCTGTGACAAAGTCTCTAAGAGTTTGTTCAAACATTGCCAACAATATTGAGATGTGCTTTTGGGGTCTACTTTGATAACTCGTTTACCTAGTTTCCAGGCTACATACTCTAAAACTTCAAGAAATTGATAAGTTGCTGCATGCTGTAGAGACTTATTCAAACCTGACTTAGCTAACTGACCATTAGGCAAGAATTAACCGTTATCTCCTAATTTGGCTTTGCAGCATCGCATTAGGTTTGGTATCTGTAAATCTTCCAAGGTTTTGAATGTTTTTGTTTCTTAGTCAATCTTGCCTGAAGTTTAGACAAACGAACCACAGGTATAAAGCCTGGCTTTCATCCCGACGCTCCCCTTTGGGAGAGCGCGGGAGTTCCCACCAGGTGAAGTAAAAAAAAATTCAAACATCAAATCCCATTGCTAAAGCAGTTTTTATAGTTGCTGCCAAAGATGCTTCTAATATTGGTTTCCCTAAATCTTTCACTTGTTCAACTAAAGCTGCTCCTGCTACTTCTGGGGAACCAGCATCAAAAGGTGGTGCAGGGTTGTATTCCAACAACAATTGAATTGTTTTAGCCATTTCTTCCCCACAAAGCTGACTCGCAACCGCCAGTCCAAAATCAATACCAGCAGTTACTCCACCCCCAGTAATTCGGTTTCGGTCAATAACAACTCGTTGTGTTCCTACTTCAACTCCTAGCATTGCTAACTGGTCGCGAAAAGCCCAATGGCAAGCAGCTCGGTAGCCTTGTAGTAATCCAGCAGCAGCTAATATTAGAGAACCGGTACAAACTGATGTAACAAACTTGGCTGTTTTTCCTTGGTCTCGTAAAAATTGTAAAACCTCCTCATCCTGCATCATTTCAATTTGACCTGGACCTCCAGGAATACAAAGAACATCTAAATTTGGACATTGCTCGAAAGTGAGAGTAGGCAAAATTGTCAAACCATTAGCACTGCGAACAGGTTCTAAGTTTTTCCAAAGTATTAGTACCTGAGCATTGGGAATAAATGAGAACACTTGAAAAGGTCCAGTTATATCAAGTTGAGTCATATTTGGATAGATAACTAAACCAATCTGATATTGCTGAGTCATATCTGTTATATTTAATGTATATTTTTGAGGTTAACAAAACTAGCTTATTCTAACAGTTAATTTGAGGTTAGTATCCAAGTAGGTACTTTTAACTAAAAATGTATAGTAATCCGCGCATAGGTTGCGGGTAATCAAAAAGTAGATAAAAAAACTGAAACTCGTACCTGTTCCCAGTTAAGTGTTCCCTAAAAGCGGTAAGATTTTTATACACATGAGGTTAGTATCCAAGTAGGTACTTTTAACTAAAAATGTATAGCAATCCGCGCATAGGTTGCGGGTAATCAAAAAGTAGATAAAAAAACCGAAACTCTCACCTGTTCCCAGTTAAGTGTTCCCTCTCTTGGTGCGCGTTCCCTTGCGTCTGTCGCCGACGCGGGGTCGCACCGCTGTTCCCTAAAAGCGGTAAGATTTTTATACACAAATATACAGGGGATTGCTATAGTAGGATATAAGCCCAAAGTTAAATTCCTACAATAATAAGCTTGGGAACTAAAATTATCGAAAGTTTCAATGGGAAAAAATATTAATATTAGACGAGCAAACCCACAAGAAAATTATCTAATTGCCAAACATCTTTATCTAATGTGGCAAGATATTGGCGTTCCTGATGACTCTATTCAATCTAACTGGTTAGAAATCACAAAAGAATATATTGATAACGCTCGGCAGCAACTATTTTATCAAGCTTTTATTGCCGAGCTAAATAATACAATAGTTGGTTCAGTTAGCTGTCAAATATTCGCTGGTTTATATCCAAATATTATCAAGCCGGAATATCGAAAACAGGGTTATATTTGGGGAGTTTATGTTGAACGAGATTATCGCCGTCAAGGAATTGCTAAAAAATTAATGGAAGAAGCCATCGGTTACCTTAAGTCTCTTGGTTGTACTAAAGTTATTCTTCATGCTTCCCCTCAAGGCAAACCTCTATATTCTCATTTTGGCTTTGATGAAAATAATGAAATGGGGTTAGACTTGTCTTAGAATTATATTTCCTTCTTCCTTGTTAAAAATGCCAAAAAAACAAAAATTTCCTTATCTTCTTGGTTCTAAATGGACAGCCACTCAAAAAACTTGGGGATGGCGACATTTCCAAGTAGTAAATCGTAAAAATCAAGGTCAATGGGTATTTGCTGAAATGGTAGCATCCTGTGACTCAACTGTGAGATTTTGGCTAAATGCTAAACAACTAAAAGACCGCTCTCTTTGGCAACCAGGATGGCAATCAACGCAAGAGTTAGAACCTCTTGAATAATAAAAATGGATACCAGTTGATGAGATTGTTTCCTTTCACTCTGTTTAAGTCGCAATAACACTTCAACTCCTAATAAAAATAGATCCTAAACGAGATTGCTTCTTGTGACTCGATTCCACTCGCAATGACAGGATAAGTAGAACAGGTTTTCGTCTTGTAGTAATGTCCTAACTTTAATGCCTAATTATACTATAAGTTATAGTATGAAGTTTTCGACTTTACTCATATAAAATGTTCCTAGAAATTGATGAGATTGCTTTGTGTCACTCCGTTCCAGTCGCAATGATATAATATAGCAATCCGTGCATAGGTTGCGGTTCAATAATTAATAATTAATAATCAATAATTAATAATTAATAATTACCTCTCCTTGAAAACGGATAGGATTTACTAATCATGAAAATTTTTATTTATTATCCCCTTAAAAGGGGAGGCTTTAAACCAAAATTTTTCGGTAATCAAAAAGTAGATAAAAAACTGAAATTCCCACCTGTTAAGTGTTCCCTAAAAGCAGTAATATTTTTATACACAAATATACAGGGGATTGCTATACTATCTTTAAACTTGGAAATTTTATAGATATTCCTCGATAAACTCTACTAATTTTTTACTCAATAAAAATTCTTCAAAATGGATTATGAGCATTTAAAAAAGGCAATTAAATTATTAATAGAAGCCACCAAAAATTTAGAATATATTGTCAGTGAAAAATCAACAATTCGCGCAAATAATCAAACTGTTGAAACTGCTAAAGAAACTATCAAAAAAGCCATAGCAGAAATATCTGCTGCGGTAAATCCTCCAGTCACAAATCATATTCCTGATGAATTTTTAGCCAAAGCAGAAAGTTTAGGTATTCCCTTAAATGATATTGAAGTTATAGTTGCTATTTCTGAACATCATCCTAGTCAGTTAGCAGGTATATTAGCAGAAATTGAAAATCGGGCAGAAAATATTAGACGTAGACGAGAATATTTTCTGATCCGATTACCAGAAATGCCAATAGAAAAATTAGGTTCTCGACTACCAATTGTCAAAGCTACTGATTTGAATTGGCCAGAAAAACCGATTTCTAAAGAATATCGAGAGGAAATTAAAGCCAAATACAAAATTGATAAACTGATAAAAAAACGACTTGATTCTAGAACATCTATTTTTGCCAAAATTCAAGCTGCGGAGGAACATTTAGGTCCATCTCAACCAGGGGAAAATGATTCTGATTTCGATGAAGAAATCCCATTTTAACTGCTTCATAAAACCGATATAATACGAAATTCATAAAAACCCATATCGGCAACAGCCTTTGTAGGGGCGATTCGCGAATCGCCCCTACTTGTGATTTGCCATCATGCCTGATACATTTAAGTCTTCTATTACTATCTAGCTGTGTTTTTTAGCCAAGGTACGTAGTTAGCTTGTGCAATGTATCTTTTCTAATGTTGGCTCTGCATGCTATGTAGTTTAGCTATCTTGAGAGAAGCTCTTTTCCAATTGCTAGAGAACTTAGTTTTATGTCGGTTCAGATATTGCAACCGAGAAAGTTTTGCTTCTAACTTTCTATAAGACAATGCACCAACAAAAACCTCACCAGTGGATAACGTGGCTAGAGACTTTACTCCTAAATCTACTCCAACTACATCTACTAATTTCTCCGTAATTCGAGATGTGGCTTCTACTTTGAAACTAACAAACCATCTACGTGATACCCTACTAATAGTTACATATTTAGGAGATACGTTATCTGGTAAAACTTCATAAGTTTTAATCCATCCAATTCGGGGCAGTTTTATATGAAACACACCTACCGATATTGAGCCATCTAGAGTGAAACTATCATCTCTACCTTTCTTCTTGAATTTAGGCACTCCTGAAACTTTGGTGAATCTTCGTTTCCAAGCAACGGATAAATACCTCAAAGCATCCATACGGCCCTGTTTTACAAACTTAGTAAGGTTTTTTGCTGGTTATTTGGGTGCAGTTCAGCCCGTGAATCCAAGTAACATAAATATAGATAATTCAGAGATTATCATAGATTATAGCCAACAGTTACTAGCCCAGCGACTGGAACGAAGTCGAAGGAAGTAATCCCAAGGTTTTATAAATTGCTTCATTTGAATCGCAATGACAACTATTCAACCGGATTCTATAATCATTGACATCCTCCCGACGCTGCTAATTGAGACAGCGCGGGATTCCCATCCATCATTCAAACAGCACAGAGCTGAACAAATGACTCAGAGCGGGTTGACACATCATTGGAATCTGCTGGCTTGCCAGTAGCCACGCTTCCTCCGTGTCCGTTTAATTGTCTCCAAGTGCCCCTCGGCGACTTCAATAAAAATCTCCGATAATCTAGCTGAAACTACTATAAAAAGGTTGTTAAATCCTAATTTCCCGAGAGGTCTAATTAGCAATAAATCGGACCACCGTTTTCATGCAAAGCTTTTGTGTAAGGTCCACCACCGTTTTCAAACAAAGCTCTAGTGATAACAGGAGGCTTAGGAGGCTTAGGAGGCTCAGGTGGCATGGGGATAGGCTTAGGCCAAGGATGACCCCCGGTTTCACTTCCTGGACAAGGAGCAGAGATGCACACTATGTCCGGGCCCCCTTCTTCACCTATAGCCAAAGTAGTAAGAACAGGCCCCTCATCTGTTCCCTTTCCACCTGTGATTTGGGCTGCTTCTTCATCTGTTAACTGTTCTTCAATGTCTAGATTTAGGTCTTCTAGGTCAGAAATATTGAGAGAAAAAGGATGATTCAGATTCATAAAAAACTCCTAATTTTTATTAGTACAGGAATATATCTAGTCCGCAATTAGACAGCAGGATCTGCTGCCTGACGTACTTTCTTTGAGGGAGCGTAGTCATCTGTGATGACTTGCGGACATCGCCTACAGGCTGCTTTGCCTTCTTGCTGCCACCAACGACAATTTCGGCGAATAGAACAGGGTGGTAAATCTTCTGTTACCACAGGCAATTTCTCCACAACTCGCATTGCTAAACTGCAGTCCTTGCCATTAAAATGCTGACAGCCAGATTCTATGCAGGATGTCGCGGTTCTAAAAATCTCCCCTGGGGTAACTGGGCTAGCCTTTGCCATCAGTTCTTCTGTCATGGGTAGGGGCTGCTTAAGATAAGCTATTCGGGGTTCCGTCGCTGTTCCACCGACTACGCCGAAAACAACACCATTCACTGATTCTGGTCTAGCACTAGGGCAAAGGGTAGTTCGTTGATCAGTAATATCTTCCATGAATTTAGTCTCCACCAAAATAGTATTTTTGACACTTGAAGACTAAAAACTAAGCAAGTTTTTGTGCATAAGCAAGTTTTTCTTGATCTTCTGGTACTGCAATTAGCCCAACTATAATTGGAGGGCAAAAAGGCTTAATAGGAGGCTTAATAGGATAGCACACAGGCTCAATTGGCTTAATTGGATAACAAATCGGCTTGAAGCCTGCTATTACAGGTTTTTGTGGTGCTAAACTCAGACCACCCCCAATACTTTGGGCTTCATCATCGGATAAAGTTTCTACTAATCCTCTTCGTGCTACCGCATTGTCAATTGCATTATCAATTAGGTCATTAATTTCTAATTTACGGTTAGACTTTTTGCTTTCTTGCATTTTTATTTTCCTCCGAATTGTTAACTACTTTTTGTCTATGGAAATAGAACTAGAATTAGAAAGAAATTTTTAAGAACCGCGAGAACTAGAATCAGATTAGCTATAACTTGATACTGTTCCATAATCGTTCCTTCAAGAATGACGGTATCGAGCAGGGTAACAACACACGCAGTCTCTAGCACAAAATTCTCAGGCGGAACAACCGGACTGAGTTCAATTTGAGCGCTTCAAACAACTTTGTTTTGTTTGACTCTTTTAATATAACCAGAATAATTAGGGAGATGTTGCCAATTTGGCAAATAAATCTGCCAAAAATAGACTAAATTTTATCGGGTTTTTGAAGGCATGAAAAGCTAGTTATATCAAATCCGGTTGAATACTTATTATATGGTTGGGGGAGATGGGGAGATGGGGAGATGGGGAGATGGGGAGGTGGTTCTATTCAAGGCTTGAAGTAATTTATAGAATTATCAACATATATTATATAACCGGATTCTATATTAATTCTCAAAAAAGCAGCTATTTGGAAGTTAGAAGCATTGATACCTTTTAGGTCTATATCTTCTAATAACAGTCTTTTTTATAGATTTTTGGCTTTGACTTTTGATTTTTTAAATTGAGTGAAGTAGAATTGAGACTAATTTTTTCTAAGAAATCAGTCTCAATTTCAGTGCTTTTCGGCATTGTGCCATTTTTTATCCCCTACCGGCAGCAAGATAACCACCGTCTACAGGCAATATTGCACCTGTGATGAACAAAGCTTCATTTGACGCTAGAAATGCTACAGCAGCAGCAAATTCCTCAGGTTTACCAATCCGATTCATAGGATGCATTTCACATACAGTATTATAGGTTGTCGGATCGCTGAGCCATTGTTTTGTAAGCGGTGTGGTTATAACACCCGGACAAATACAATTTACTCGGATGTTTTCATGAGCATGGGCAACTGCCATGTGTCTTGTTAGATTGATCACTCCACCCTTAGCTGACTGGAATGCCATTCCTTGAGGCGAACCCCTCATTCCTCCAATAGAGGATACATGAATTATAGCACCACCACCGACTTCCCGCATTTGGGGAATAGAAAACTTGGAGCTTAAATATGCTCCTTTGAGGTCTGTGTTGATGACTTTCTCCCAAACTTCCACTGATGTATCTACAACGGTTTCACCTCCACCATGAATTCCGGCACTGGTAACAAGCACATCTAGACGACCAAACTCATTGACAACTTGCTCTACCATATGCTTGCAATCGGGCTCTTGTGTCACATCGCATTTAATATCAATTGCCTTACTACCCAAAGATTCAATTTCCTGGCGCACCTTATGGGTCATTTCCGCTCTACGTCCAGCTACGCCAATGGCAGCTCCCTCCTGAGCTAATCGAATTGCGGCGGCTTCTCCTAAACCACTGCCTCCGCCTGTAATCAGTGCAACTTGACCTTCAAAACGTCTAGATAGCTTCATTACTTTTCAACCAGTTCCTTTATCTTAATGTCAAGCGCTCTCACATGAATATTAGACCACTCTGTTGGCATTCCCCAATATTGAAATAGACCAAAACTAGCTTGGGTAATTCTCGGGAATTTCCCATCGAGGTGTTTGTTATACTCTTGACACACCCAAAGATTTGGTTCGGGGTTACCTTTCTTCCAAATGCGAAACCGTCCACAATTGACTCCCTCATCCATAATTACTTGATGCCTGACACTGTAGGTGACCTCAGCCCGGATTGGAAGTTTGAGTTCCTTTTCAGTCTTAATCACCCATGAATCTTCCTTATCGTATAGGCAGTCCCCCCAAGCCATCCAAATCTGAGCCTTTCCTTGATTATCAAGTGTCGCCAGCCCTGCGGTGGAATAACCAGGCTTAATGCCCAGATCTGGGGACTGTTCTATATGTCCGGCAAAAAAGTCGCTTAATCCCAGGAAGCACCAACTATTTTGATTACTGGCAAACTTCACATCATACGTAGCTTCCTGACTGCCATAAGGAGAACCGAGTAGTAGGAGAATATCAGAACCGACTGGCGCCCGCGAACAAATCGCATTTCTTTCGCGATTGATATCAAAGTTACCATCCACAATTTGGGCAATTTCTTGAATGCTATTATAACTGCTCAAATTGTGCAAATTTAGGGGGAGAGGTAAGGGATGAGAATTCCAGTGAAATTCAGCATCCAACACCTCAACTTCTCCCTCCCCATCTTCGATTTTAATGCTGATACTATTCCACCCTTCCTGAAGTGCTGGGCTATCAATGGGTATTTCAATATTGAAGTGACCCGGTAGATCTTTCAATCGCAGCACTGATGGGGTTCTAGTTCCCCAGGGATACTGAGGTTCTCCTAACTCCGGTTCTGGTTCTACATAAAAATGTATTGGCGAGCCACCGTTTAGCAGGTACACTGAACGCACTATAGGCAGCTTGGCATCTGTCTTTCCCTGAATATTAATATCATTGTGTCGCCAACGAAATTGTTGCCGGTTGCCCTGTAGTAGTTGAATCATAAATTCTGTAAGTCTTTTAAGTTTATAGATAAAGTGACATATTGATTTAGTATTTAGTCTGATATTTACTAAAGTAGTCCTTGGTAGATAATGATAAAATCACGGAGTTCAACATCATTAGGATTCAACTCCAAAGCTCTTTGATAACAACTTAGCGCATCCTCAAACTGTCTCTGTTGTTGGAGTGCTACCCCCAAGTTGTAATGAGCACTAGCTAAAGTTGGCTGTAGGACTATAGCTTGTTGATAGCAAGCAATGGCATTCTTCAAATTACCTGCTTTTTTCTGAGTCATGCCCAAATCATTGTTCAAACCTGCGTAGTGTGCTTGTTTTTCTGCTGGGAGTTTTCCTTGGGTATGAAGTGCGTTAGCCAAATTCACATCAGCTTCAGTACAATCGGGTTGAATTTTCAAGGCTTTTTCATAGCAGGCGATCGCCTCATCCCAAAGCCCTTGTTGTTGGAATGTATAGCCGAGGTTGTTATAAACTGCTAACGAGTCTGGTTGCAGGGCTAAGACTTCCTTATAAGCTAACTCTGCTTCTTTTAACTTACCTTGAGCTTGATACAAATTCCCTAAACTAAACCAAGCCTTGGCAGACTTTGGCTGAACCTGGACAGCTAGATTAAACAATTTTTCAGCAGACTGGTACTGACCTACTTGTTTTGCCAGCATTCCTAACCCATATAATGCGTCTGGGTGGTGAGGCTGTTTTTCTAGAATCTTATTATAAACTTCATTAGCTTCGGCTAAACGATTGGCTCTATGGTATTGAAACGCAAGCTGTAGGCTTTCTGAAAGTGTTGGCATGGGAACTCTCCTTTTTTTATTTTTAGATCGACCAAATACAAATCGGATTCATCAAAATAGGAACATTCAATTACAAAGAGTTTCGTATAACTGCAAAGTTTGATCGGCACCTTGTTCCCATGTAAAATACTCAAAAGCACGTTGTCGTCCAGCTCTACCCATGGCAGCGATCGGCAACCTTTCTGCTTGTTGGTACTCTCCTTTTTGCTGTGACAGCGTGGATAAGCCATGTAATACATCTGGGTGAGTGGGTTGGTGTTCGAGAAGTTGACGATATAGCTGCTCTGCTTCTAGTAGATTATTGGCTCGATGTTGTTGAACAGCAAATTGCAGTACTTCAGTAAAAGTTGTCATATTCAATCTCCTTTTTAGGATGGACGCTCAGGATTAGATTCAACAACTTTTCTGCTTGTTGGTACTCTCCTTTTTGCTGTGACAGCCTGCATAAGCCATGTAATACATCTGGGTGAGTGGGTTGGTGTTCGAGAAATTGACGATATAGCTGTTCAGCTTGCAGCAAATTATTAGCTCGATGTTGTTGAACAGCAAGTTGCAGTACTTCAGTAAAAGTTGCCATCTTGAATCCCTTTTTATATATATTTTTGCCTTTAATTTTTAATTTTTTAAATGGAGTGAATTCTGCTGCTTTGAAATTCACTCATGGCAGATAATTAACTGTGGCTAAAAGCATAGGTACTATTACTATTTTCCTTTGCTTTGAAATTCACTCATGGCAGATAATTAACTGTGGCTAAAAGCATAGGTACTATTACTGTTTTCCTGTACCCCTGGCATTTCCTGACTTAGACTTGTTTTTTCTTCTTCCCTAATTTCCTCTTGATAGGAATCCTCAACAAGTATGCCTTCTTTAACCAAACCTGCCAACAGGGGCAATATGTGTGTATCTAAGTCGCATTCCGGCAGCCAATCGGCAACATCTCTTATTGTGAAAGCTTCCTGGCTAAACACTTTTTACACTAAAGTTTCTATAACTTTGGGTGGCAAGTCTTTGAATTTCAACTCCTTTCGAGGAGTTCGTAACAGGTAACCCTTCTCACCAAGCGGTTCTATATTTACTTTTTGGAACTTGGGCTGTCTCAAAACAGTGTCAAGTTCTTGCTCAAAGAAGTTAAATCCAGCTTGACTAGGTAGGGATATTTCTGGGGCACGAGTTATGACCTTAGGTTTAAACTCAGCATATTTCTCAGCTAGGTTCTCCTTTTCTCGATCTATTACGCTTGCTAAGGAATCAAATAAATGCTCTACGTGTGCTTTAATCTCATGGTTATTTCCATCGGATATCAAGGGCAAATTTTTTCGCCAAGCTTCATCTATTTGAAGATTTTGTAATAGCCACTCAAAGGCATCTCGCCCTGTGAAGCAACGGATACCTAAGGTAATATGTAATGAAGGTTTTTCGCGGGCGATCGCGTAATGCCAATGACCTCGAGGAATGTAGAGCAAATCACCAGGCTTGAGGACACAGTTGATGTAGGGCGATTCTTCCGGTGGTTTTTGATACTCTGATGTTTCCTCTCTGTAAGGATACTTAAAGGTATCCTCGAACACAAACCATTCCTTTGGCCCATCAATTTGCAGAATAAAGACTTCGTGGGTGTCGTAATGGGCTTTGAATCCTTGGTTAGAAGGCCAGGAACAGTATATATTGGCATGGATAGCACTATGCCCCGTTTCCTGCTGTATTCCCCAAATGAGGTCAGCTAGGATTGGAACTTGATCGTGGACATGGCTAATCACTAAACTCGCCCCTTCTTGGCATCGCTTAACCCACTCTTGAGGATTGGAGGAAGGCAAGTCTTTGTGATCTAGAACAAAACGTAGGTCAGGCTTATGGAAGTTCAGCAAATCATTGAGTTGCTTCCAGGAAAACAAATGCTGAAACTTATTGGGTTGCTCGGCAGGGATTAATATCCCCCGTTTAGTCCAGTTTTCGGATAAGAATTGCTCGAGGGAGTAAGGCTGTAAGATTTTCGTTAAGTTTCTCATCATAATTAGCTAAATCCTAACTTATTTATATATTTATGGTTTTAACTTTTGATTTTTTAAAAGAGTGAGTGATTTATCCAAGTGGACAGAATTTATACTACTTTCTAGGACTCATGGCGAAATACCGGAGTCAGGAGGTCTAGTATCATAGAATAGGGGAATAAAGATAGAAAAATGTCCCCATCTCCCTATTTCTCCCTCTATTTTTAATTATAGACCCAAATGGGTTCTATAAAAATTAGAAGTTTTTAGCTGAACATGAGATTACGGATAAGCGAAGTAAAAATTATCTATATTCTCACTATTGGTATTCTTATTGTTATCGTTATCCTTAGAGGGGTCAGAAATTAACTTATAAGCGATCGCATTTCGCAGAGGAACCATTTTTTCTGTAGCTAGTAAAGAGAATAAAATTTCTAATGCTTCCGGAGAACTATCAATTTTCAGAGCTTCTTGGAGCAGACGAAATGCACCAGTGAGATTGCCTGCTTGCAGAGGAATTGCCAATTCTGATAGACAGTAATTAAAGTAACGGCGACGAGATTTAGCCGTAATCTCGGCACGATGCTCGGTGGGAAGATAACTCTCTGAAATTTCGATTCCCAGGCGGTAGTATTCTCCTTGTGCTCCAGCTAAGAAAACTTCGCTGGACATATTGTTAGAATGCTGGCGGTAACGGGCAAGAATTTCTGGTTCACACCACCAATCATAGAAAGAAGCAATACGCTTGTATAGTTCCCAGTCGGGAGTATAAAGGTTAATGAGGTCATAAGCTCCCAGGTGTTCGTGGGCTGACCGACGAATTACCGTTGCACAGGGATTTAAGGGATTATAAACACCAATTCGTTGCAGCCAAGTTTTATTGATACCCCTTTCCATTCCCCCGTGCTTTTGGGTAAAAATCACTTGTCTTTTCTCATCAATATTTTCATAACCTGTAAAAGCTGCTCCCACAGAATCAGAGCATCCTTCTAGACCTGACTTGAGCCGGGAATAATAACCAGGAAGTACAGATTCATCCTCTGGCATTAAATGAATCCACTCACCCCGACTGAGGGCAATTCCCCGATTAAAGTTACGCCGTGGACCAATGTTTTCTGAATTGAGATAGTAACGGACTATACCACCGCCAATGGCATTCACTAATTCAAATAGAGGAGGATCGCTGGCATTGTCCATCACCAGAATTTCCATTTCCTCTTCCCCTTGCCATTGAGCTAATACACTTGCAAGACATTCCAACATAAAGTCTTTGCGGTTATATAGGGGAATAATTACAGAAAAAAAAGGTCGTTTATTGTCACTAGCTGGTACGGGAGGAATCGCCGGGAATTGATAATCACCAACGGTTACTTCTCCTAGTTCTAGCTCTGGCGAAGCATATTTTTCGGGAACAAACTCTGAAATTTCCTGGCTTTCTATGGCAGCAGCATAGTGAGGATTAATGAGCTTTAAACCTTGTCGATATGCGGCAGCAGCTTCTTTTAATTGGTGTTGTGTTTGGTAAATGAGTCCCAAACACATATAAGCTTCTCCATAGTTAGGGTTGATTTGCAAGGCTGTTTGTAAGGAATCTATCCCTGCTTCTAATTCTCCTTTTGCTTGTAATACCACACCCAAGTGATAATGAGCTTCCACAAAATCGGCTTGCAGGTTAATGGCTTGGCGATAGTAAGCGATCGCATTTTGCCAATCCCTTGCTTGCTCCCGTTCGCCCCCTAATTTGTGATTTAGTTGTGCATAGTGGAGTTGCTTGTCTGGGGATAGTTTACCTTGAACTTGAAGGGTGTTACCCCAGTTGACATCCGCTTCGGTACAATTGGGATCAATCTCTAGAGCCTTTTGATAGCTGGCGATCGCCTCATCAAATTTGCCTTGTTGTTGTAGTGTGTAGCCCAGATTATTATATAGTGGTGCTACTTCTGGCTCCAGGGTAATGGCTTGTTGGTAAGCTGATTCTGCTTCTGAGAACTGACCTTGAGCCTGACGCAGATTGCCTAAACTAAACCAAGCCTTAAGTAACTCAGGTTGTACAGAAACGGCTTTACAAAGTAACTTTTCTGCTACCTGGGGCTTACCAACTTGCTGGCACAGCATACCTAACCCATATAATGCCTCCGGATGTTGAGGCTGCTCTTTGAGAACCTGAAGATAACTCTGTTCTGCTTCGTTAAAAAGCTTGGCTTGATGATATTGAACTGCAAGTTGGAGGGTTTGAGAATCTGTTGTCATTTTCAATCTCTAAGAATGTAATTAAGTAATATATTATATCATGTCCGGAAAAGAGGGACCAGGGAGCAGGGAGCAGGGAGCAGGGAGAAAGAATTGATAATTTATACGAGATAATTGATTTAATTTTTGATTATCGGAGATGTCTATTAAAGTTTTCTAAACGAGAGTGTTTAAATCCTCTTGATCATTTCAAATGTATTACCTCCATTGGTGAATTTGACTTGACTTAAGTTAAAGGGTGTTATTAAATACTTTTAATCTTGATGCTCAAATCAATATCTGATATAGAATCCGGTTATATAATATATGTTGATAATTCTATAAATTACTTCAAGCCTTGAATAGAACCACCTCCCCATCTCCCCATCTCCCCCAACCATATAATAAGTATTCAACCGGATTTGATATGATTTTTATGCTATCTTCTTTACTAAAAAATTTCCGCTTTTATCTAGAGATTGGTTGGCTTTCAAAAGCACTTTCAAGTAGGTTAATTGACTATTCCAAGCTGAACGCGGAAGCAGGGGTAGGGAAGTCCTTGGACTCTGACTTTCGGCACTACCCGCTCTCGCAAGCCTCCCTCTGCATGGACAAGTGTTAGGTTTCACGGTCGTTCTACCCAACCTATAATTAGATAAGTTCTGGTGGCTTGATGACACCATACATCGGCTGCATATCGATGGGTGGACCAATGACGATACCATACATCGGCTGGGGATCTGGATATGGAAGAGGTTCTGGCTCAGGTTTTGGATATTCATCTTCAGGCGGTTCAATCACTATCCCGTACATTGGTTGAAAAATTGGATATTTTGGGAATATTTTCTTCCACCCAAAATCTTTCCTCCACCCACCAACGGCACTCACTAATTCGTCTTCGCTGAGTTCGTGAAACTCACCTGATTCTTTTAAGTCCAAGATTTGGATGGTGGCTGTTTCAAATTCTTCTTGAGAAAAGTTATAACCACTATCTGTCATTACTTTTTTCACTTCTTCGACTTTTTCACTCATCAATTGAGTGCGGAAAGATTCGTCTTTGACTACTCTGATGAGGAAGTCTTTGACTTTCTCTAAAATTTCTAGGGACATGGTATTGTTTCCTCCTTGAATATCACTTTAACTTTTAATAGTTGTCAGTTATCAATTATCAGTTTTATCACCTGGATTCGCTCGCCATCAAAACTTCTTTTGGCTGATAACCTGCTTCAACCTCCTTGAACTTCTGCTGACTTTCATAAATCTCTTCTAAACTCGTGTAAGCTTCCCCATAGTTGGGATTCAGTTTTAAGGCTTTTTGAAAGTAAATCTCAGCATTTTTTAGATCCCCTGCTTTTTTCCGACCAAGACCCAATTGGTGATTTAATTCTGCATAATAAACTTGTTTGTCTGGGGAGAGTTTATTTTGGGTATAGAGTGCATTTCCTAAATTCACTTCCGCTTCAAGGCAGTTTGGCTGTAGTTCCAAAGCTTTTTGATAGCAGTTTATCGCTTCTTCCCATTTACTTTGTTGTTGCAAAGTGTAGCCCAGATTGTTATAAATTGAAACAGCATCTGGTCGCAGAGCAATGGCTTTTTTGTACGCCTCTTCTGCTGCTGGTAACTGTCCTTGAAGTTGATGCAGATTACCCAAAGTAAACCAAACCTTGACCGAGTCTGGCTGAACTTGTGCAGCAGCATCCAAGAATTTTTCAGCTTCTTTTAATTCGCCTTGCTGCTGCGCTACCATACCTAAACCGTATAAAGCATCTGGATGGTTGGGCTGCATTGACAAAACCTGACGGTAAGCTGGTTCTGCTTGCTCTAGGTGATTTTCTCTATGTGCTTGGGTTGCTATCCGTAAAGTTTCAGCAACGGTAGCCATTGCTGACTTCCTTGGTTTCCCGACAGCATTCAGTAAAAATTCCTCTAAAGCTCGGATTGTTTCCAAGTCGTTATATAATTTATGCTTGTTCTTGGCAATTAACTCAGATATGTATTGACGATATTCAGCATCTCTCCCCAGACGGACAGCAATTTGTACATATTCTTCCTTAGTAGATGCAATTGTCTCTTCAATCCCCATCATCTTCAGAATTGCCATGGAATGCCGTCCCCGCATCATTTCTTGGGGATAGGTTACAATGGGTACATTGAAGTTAGTCGATTCCATCGCCGTGTTATTTCCCGACCAACCAATGTTATCCAGGAAGACATCTGCAATTGCTGTAACTCCAGCAAAAGCACTAGAATTTAAGCGGGGTAAAAAGATGCAGTAGTCTTGGTAATTAAGGCCGAATTGATCAAAAGCATGGTTTAAACGCTGCCGAAAAACTTCCGTTACATCTTCACTTTCGTGTTGGATAAAGACAAATTTGCATTTATCTAAATCCTGAGCAATTCTGGGAAAGACATCATCATGTTGTGGTAGATATTTGAATAAGGATTGGCAACTCCAGAACATAATTTCGTCTTCTGCAATACCAATATCCTTTTTGCTTGTTGGTTTTGGTTCAACTGGTAAAAGTGTGTAATGAACTGCTAGATTCGGTAGTCTGACCAATTTCTCGGTATAATGTTCTTGAGCATTTTCTGGTTCCATTAAGTCACTACTCAAGTGATAATCAATGGTTGGTAGTCCACTTGTTTCTGGGTGTCCCCCAAAGACAACTTGAATGGGAGCTAGTTTTAGGCATCCCAACTGTACTGTTGCAGGGTCCATGCCAAATTCAGGGAAAATCAGGAGGTGTAATTTATCTTGTTGAATGATATCAGCCCATTTTTCCACTGGTAGAGGACCTTGGATAAATTTGTCAAATGCTTTTGCAGCTTTGGCAGTCTCTTCATCCCTTATATAGTTGGTATGATATCCAAATAATTCAAACTCACTCCGATTCAGGTTTTCTACCCAACCTTTCATGGGAATTTTCCAAACCGAATGCTTGTAAAAGAATCTAGAAACAAAACCAATGCGAATCTTTTCATTCCCTCGTAAATTTGGCAGAGGAATATCTTGACTCCATTGGGGATAGCTATTCGACATTATCTGAACAAGCATTTCCCCATAGGTTTGCTGTAAATCTCGGTCATTTAAGCCTTGATAAGCTAGGAAGAAAGGCTGTAATGTTCCGACAAATTCCACTGCTTTTTCTAGTTGTTGAGAACTTGCTGTTTGATAACTTTGAGCTAATCCCTGGAGGTGCTGTTTATATTTATTTCGCTGAATATTTATTTCTGCATCACTAGAATATATAATTGGTAATTGATTAATCGCTATTCCAAATTTAGCTGGGGCATAATCAGGATTTATTTTTAAAGCTTTTTGATATGTTTCTATTGTTTCCTCTAACTTACCTTGGTCTGAATATATACTTGCTAAGTTAAAATAAGTATCAGTAGCATTAGAGTCAGGTAGAAATTTTAATGCTTGTTGATAGGATTCTGCTGCTGCTTCTAGTTCACCTTTTTTATCCAACGCATTACCCAATTGGTGATGAGCAATACCATAGTCAGGTTTAATTTTTATAGCTTGCTGATAAGATTCTATGGCTGCTTTTAATTTGCCCTGTTTTAGAAAAATATTACCCAAGTTATAATGGGCTTGAGCAAAGTCAGGTTTAATTTTTATAGCTTGCTGATAAGATTCTATGGCTGCTTTTAATTTGCCCTGTTGTCGAAAAACATTAGCTAAATTATCATAAGCTTCAGCAATTTCAGGTTGAATTTTTAAAGCTTGCTGATAAGATTCTACGGCTGCTTCTAACTTGCCCTGTTGTCGAAAAACATTACCTAAATTATAATAAGCTTCAGCATAGTTAGGTTTGAGTTGTAAACTCTGTTGGTAATGGTCTACTGCTGCATCTAACTTGCCTTTTTGCTCAAATATATTTGCCAAATTACCAATTATTATTGGGCGATATTCTTTTTCTAAATCTTCTTGCTTATCTATACATTCCGGGTGAATTTGTAATATCTGTTTGTATAGTGATTCAGCTTCATCCAATTCACCAGACTGATGTTTTTGCACCGCTATTTGGATGAGGGATTTAATATTAGATTCTGAAAATTCTTTTTTATTCATGGCTATATCAGCATATTTATCTTGTGATACCGTTTTTATGGTGGGAGCAAATCGTAAACAAAATCTTTGCCTACCCCAGAAACTTTCGTTATGGCATAAATCTAGCACCTGGATTAAAAACCGGTTTTATTGCAAATATTTTAGCTTCAAGACCTTGATTTTTCCTTTATAAACCCGGTTTTTTTGGTTTTGTTGATAATGGTGCAAGATATGACACGGAGCATCTACTAGCGTGTCGTCATTTATTTTTTACTTACTTATTACCCACATTCCGCAGATCTCAATATATCTTTATATCTCTTTACACTTGCAAAATTCTTCAAACGATAAAAGGTTCTTACAGAGATTGCGATCGCTAATTTTCCTAGTTTTATGAGAATTTTAGTAATAAATATTTACATTCAAGGATTTTACACCTAATAGCTGAAACACTTATTGGCTAAGACTTACAAGCAAAATATAAATTTTACTTATCAATTAAATGTTAAGAAGTGCGGAATGTGGGTTATTAAACTGACAACAAGTAACTCTGGATTTTAAAGGCTCTAAGCCTTTAAAATCCAGGATTTTTATTTATAATCATTAACCTGTTGGCATTCCCTCCCAAACCGGAAGGTCTTAAATCACCACGACTCCCTGCCCCTGGGTTAAATCTACTCCTATTACAGAAGCTATCAAATCTGCACTTCCATCAGGGAATAAAGCATAAATATCTGTACCGTCACCTTGGCTAGGATCGATAACTCCATCACCGTTGGCGTCAAAGAAAAGTAGTCCATGACTCACAGATGGGCTTAAATCGAGACCATCCACACCTAGCTCGAAGTCCAAAATATTTACAAAGTCAGCAAAGCCAGCGGTGGCATAAAAAGGGCCATTGTTATCACCAAGCACGTATTGATCCGGAGCACCATCGGAGACGGGAAAACCATTAGCATCAACGGTACCACCAATTAGGATATCTTGCTGAAGATTTCCTCCTGTCTGCTCCCCACCAGCTCCTATAAGGATGTCAGCACCTGTACCTCCAACGAGAAGATCATTGTCGGGACCTCCACTTAGTTGGTCGTCACCGTCTCCCCCATCGATCTGGTCATCGCCAGCCCCCCCATTCAAGATGTCATTGCCATCCCCCCCGCTTAGGAAGTCATCACCAGACTTCCCAGTCACTAGGTCATCCCCGTTTTGCCCAAAAAGATCGTCATCTCCGAAACCCCCATCTATGAGGTCATCCCCGTCACCTCCAAGAATCTCGTCATCGCCAAAACGTCCAAAAAGTCTGTCGTTACCACCAAGCCCATCTAGAACAGTATTACCGAAAGTCGAGCCAAAAAGAACGTCTCGTCTATCCGTTCCAGTTTGCGAACCGCCTTGAAGCTCTTCTGCTTTGGCCTTAATAGCTTCTACTCTTGCCTCAATTTCGACTCTTTTAGACTGAATTGTCTCTATAATTTCTTGTATCTCAACAGTCATTTTGTCCACCTCTTAAAGTAAAGTTATTTTTGGGATAGGGTAAATATTTTATTCTTCATCAAAGAAGAACCAACAATAAACAGCTTTAATATTGCAATTCTAATAATTAAGAACAGCAATATTAAAGCTAAAAATAAGATGTCATATGACCCCTGATAGAATTACTATTACTAGTCATTTTTACTTCCACAGTAATTTGTGTGTTATGGTCTTGAGTGGAGAATTGACGATGATATATATAATCACCATTATTTTCTCTAGATTCTTGAGCCACAGACTCTTGTTTTTCCTCTGAAAAGTATTTTGTTAAAGTAGGTGCATAAACGTGTAAACGTTCGTATAAGAAATCCCTGAAATTATTAAAGTTACTAGAGTAGAAGAACCCACCCTGGACTTCAATATCACTAATAGTTTCATCAAAAGATAGGTCACTAATTTTTAATTTTCTCATAACTAATCTGCTGGCTATTTAGACAATGTTCATTAAATGAATATTAAATCCAGACGTAGGGTTGGTTAGGTGGCAATACTTATACTGACTCACCCAACCCAACTCTTAACTATGCGTTGGAAACAATTAATATTAAGCACTATACCTGTCTTAATCTTTGCTTGGCAAACATTCTCTTATTGAAAGCTAAAAGCTTTGAATAAGCTTCCAGAGAATTTTATCACCTTTCCAAAAGTTGGTGATGAAATTGTGAGTTTGCCATCACCAAACTAGATTAACTTGAGTTGCACTTCCTAGAAATAGGAGGTTGCCTGAGTTTGACTAGAACTATGACCTAGTTAGTGAAGGAGCTAGCGTTAACGAAGGACTCAGATACATACTCTTCAGTTTGAGTACCAAAGATGATGCTGGTGAATGTGTTGTTACCTTGAGCATCAGAAGAACCTAGTACTTCAGCGCCATTTCCAGATAAGCCACTTAAGTTAAGCTTAACAGTCTTCTTGAATGTTTCGTTAACGTCAACGTTAGCATCAACATCTTTGTCTAATTTGAACTTGCTGTTGATGTTGATTCCTTGTCCACCAAATACTTCAGTTTCAGCAGATTCTAAGTAGTTTAATTCAGAAATAATCATTGTGTTTCTCCTTATTTGTTTTTGAAATTTTCAAACAACTTTGCTTTGTTTGACATTTTTAATATAACTGGAATCATCCGGGAATGGTTGCCATTTTGGCAGATGTCTTTGAAGAAAATTACCGGGTTTTCATACCTACGCACAAATTGCTTAATTCCTCAAAAAGAATTAAGCAATTTTGA
>NZ_JBNHEP010000274.1:0-8898 GCF_050015995.1 Dapis brunnea BLCC-M229
AGCAACAATAGATGTGGGAGCACTACCAAAGTGCGAATAGATGACAGAATAGTAAGTTTAAATCAACACCATATACGTCCAATAGTGAGAGGAATAAGTGGTCAAAAATACAGAATTTGGAGCCAAACTATCTGCGAGTTGTATAGATGGATATGTATTTTTACACCGGATAAGTTGGGATAATTACGTAGAGGTGATTTCCTACGGAATTCTTCGCCAATACGAATTACCCCTACAGAAGTCAGAAGTTGTTTTTGTGGCAGGTATTTTGAGGAACCCTCCAAAAACATTTAGCCTTAAAAAGCGGGGTTGCACGACCCCATCGTCTTTGATAAATTTTTGCTACAAAAATTTAGGCTACTGCTTAAGAGTCAAGAGGAATAAAATCTAATATTTTCTTTTGTGGTAAGCCTGTATTTTTACTCAAAGAGACATTAAAATAAAGTTCTTTTCACTCAAGTTTATTTGTAACATTATTTTTTCAAAATAGTATAAAATAAGATCCAAATAAATCTGATAACTATAGCAATCAGGAATCAGATCTGAGAATTTAAGTGTTTCTTAAAAGAATAGAGTATAGCAGTTATATTATTCATATATATTCATTTTTCCCTCTACCCTGTTCCCCGTTCCCCGTTCCCCGTTCCCTATTCCCTAAAAATCTCCAATATCTCACAACTCAAATCATATTCCTATAACAGAAAGAAGAACTCATACCAATCCTATTTAAGTTGTAATATTTTGCTGGTAGGGGCGAATGGCTATTCGCCCCTACAGGAGTCAGAACTCAGTCAGACCGAGTCATAATTTTCAAGGTTTTCATTTAAAATTAACTATTATAAAAATTTTCACAACCAATCCGCGGATTGCTGTATATGCAGATTGCAGATTTGCTATAAAAAGTTCTAACGAAAAAGTACACATAGCTTATAGAGATTTTTTTTACTATCTATATTTAGATAGAATTTTTCATGGAATAGAGGTACTTTCAATCTCTTTGCTCATCTAAAGTCTTAAAATGTTTACCATATATAAGTAGGTGGGCATAAATAAAGGTAAAATATAAAAGTACCTAGAAACCTGAAATTGTTAAGAATGCCTTCGCCTCTAAAAATTCATCTAACTTCTGAAGAAAAGTAATACTTATTAGAGTTAAAAAGTAACCCAAAAGTTCCTAAAAGAACTAGGGAAAGAGGGGAGACTTTAGTCTTGAGTAATAAAGGATATAAAGTATCAGCAATAGCTGTTAATTTAAACTGTGCAGATAAGACAGTTAGTCAAACATTTTACCGTTGGTTAACTCAAGGAAGAGAGGGATTATTTGATTCTCCGCGTTCAGGAAGAAGACCAGTTTGGACGAGTGAAGATATAAAGTATATTCAATAATGTTTAGAAAAAGAAGAAAGAACTTATAATAGTCGCCAATTAGTAGAGAAACTAAAACAAGAAAGGTCAGTATAAATTAGTCATGACCGTCCTAGAAAAATATTAAAAAAAAATAGTGGAGATGGAAAAGGACAAGAGTCAGTTGAAAAGGTAAGCAAAATCAAGAGGAATATCGCCAGAATAAAAAAGAGCTAGAAAAGCTAAAATCCTATGAAGAAGAAGGATACATAAAATTAAAATATTTAGATGAAGCTGGATTTTGTCTGGGGAGTTCAGCAAGTTACAGCTACAGTAAGAAGGGAGAACAGAAAAAAATACAATAAAAGAAAAAGAGAAGAAAAAGATTAAGTATTTTGGGACTATTTAGCCAAGAAGAAAGTTTTGAATATGGACTAAAGTTAGGAGGATTTAAAAGCCAATCTTATATATAAATGATAAATTGGCAAGCGGAAAAAGCTGAATATATTTTGAATAAAACAGGAAAAATAACAGTGATTGTTTGAAAAAATTAAAGTGTTCATAAAATTCAAGAAGTCAAAAAAAATCTAGAAAAATGGAGAAAAAAAGGATGGGAATTTTTCTAGATTTCTGCGGATAGTCCAGAATTAAATTTAATTGAAACAGAGTGGCATAAATTAAAAACTCATGAATTATCTGGGAGAATGTTTGAGGATGAATATGATGAACGCAATGGCTGTGATAGATAGCAGAGAAAAAAGAAGCAAAAAGCAGAATTGTATATGTGAAAGATTTAGATTCTCTTAGACAAGATTAATCAAAAAGGTAGACAACAAAAATGATTACTATTTGGTTATTTAATTATGCCGACATACTTAATCCATATAGCAATCCTCTAATCGGTTGTAATATTTTGGAGGCAGTTAGGAGTCATAATTCAGGAGTCAGGAGTCATAATTTTCAAGGTTTTCAGCTCAAATTAACTATTATTAAAACTGTCACGACAAATTTAGGATTGCTATATATATATAATTTAAGAAAAGCTATATGTTAGAATATTTAGTAAAACAACGAATGAATAACAGAAAAATTCGATATATATTAGCTACCTTATTTCGCCCAATAATTAATAAGATATCCAAGTTATTGGGATTACCAACTATTGACTATTTACAAGCTCAACTGCACCAAAAAACAGAACAACTAGAGCAAATATCTGCACACCAGAAGGCAATATACCAAGTCATCAGCAAGATTAGAGCATCTCTCGACCTAGAAACAATATTTCGCACAACTACAAAAGAAACTTGTAGACTTTTAGGTGTCGAAAGAGTCTCAGTATATCGTTTTTCTGAAGACTGGGGCGGTCAGTTTCTTGGAGACTTTGAATTTACTGAACCTGGTTGGGATGATTGTGGCAAACTAGGTAAAAACACTATCTGGAATGACTCCTATCTTCAAGAACATCAAGGTGGTCGGTATCGCCATAACGAAACATTTGTAGTACAAGATATTTATACAGCAGGGTTATCTCAATGCCATGCTGAAATTTTGGAACAATTTCAGATCCGAGCCTTCGCAACTGCTCCCATTTTTGTCAAACAAAAACTATGGGGAATTCTGGCAGCCTATCAACATTCCAGACCCAATAATTGGCAAATTTCCGAAGTTAAATTTTTGACTCAAGTTTCTGCCCAATTAGGCATTGCCCTACACCAAGCAGAACAAATGGCCGAATTAGAGCAAAAAGCGAAATCTTTGCGAGAAACTGGCCAGCAACAAATAATTTTATTGAACTTAATCTCAGCAATTCGTGAGTCTCTAGACTTTGATACCTTATGTCAAACTACTCTCAAAGAAGTTAGAAAAACTTTGCAGTGCGATCGCGTCGGGTTATTCCGCTTCGATCTAGATAGTAACTATTGCTATGGTGAATTTGTTGCTGAAAGCGTTTTACCTATTTATGATTCTGCGCTTTTGAAAAAAGTCAAGGATTATTGTTTTGGGGAACAGTATGCCATCGACTATCAACATGGAAGTATACAAGTGCTAACCGATATTTACAATGCTGGATTAAAAGATTGTCATATTCAAGTGTTAGAAGAATTTCAAATTAGGGCACAAATAATCGTACCTTTAATGAACGGTTCAAAACTTTGGGGACTTCTATGTATTCATCAGTGTAAAAATACCCGTGAATGGAGTAAAAATGAAATTCGATTTGTTAAACAACTAGCAGCTCAGTTTAGTATCGCTTTGCAGCATTCTCATTTATTAGCTCAAACCCGTTCTCAAGCAGAGGAATTATCCCAAGCTCTTGATGCACTTCAGGAAGCAAATGATAAATTAGAAAATCTAGCTCGACTTGATAGTTTAACTAAAGTTCCTAACCGCCGTTATTTTGATGAATTTTTAGAGCTAGAATGGAAAAGACTGGTAAGAGAAAAGCAATTTTTATCTCTAATTATGTTTGATGTCGATTATTTCAAATTGTACAATGATTTTTATGGTCATCAAGCAGGAGATCAATGCTTGGTTAAAATAGCTCAGACGGCTAAAGAAATTGTGAAACGTCCTGTAGACTTGTTAGCTCGCTATGGAGGAGAAGAATTTGCTGTGATTTTACCAAATACCGGACAAAGTGGAGCTTCTGTAGTGGCAGAACAAATTCAATCAGCAATTAATAATTTAGGTATTCCTCATGGGAGAACTCAAAAACAAATAGTTACCTTAAGTTTGGGTATTGCTACTCAGATACCATCAGTCGATCAAACACCACAGAAATTGATACTTGAAGCCGATCAAGCTTTATATCAGGCTAAACAACAGGGGCGAGATTGCTGTATGCACTTTAGAATGATCGAAAAAGATGCAGACTGCTAGTCGCTACGCAGAAGTCAAAAGTGAAAAAATAAAAGTCACTGATTAGAATCCGGATAATTAGTCAGAAAAAAACTTTCTCCTGTTTATACCATTTTGATCAAAAAATGTTACAAATGAACGGCTGGAAGAATATCCTAGTTTGGGTTTTGCTATAGCAGCCATTTTTCAAACTACTATTATACTTTCTTTTTCCCCTCTTCTCTCTTCCCTCTTCCCTCATGCTCTAAAATCCAGTTATACAGTAATCCCATGCATTACTTCCTCTTAATACAGATGTTCTATTGAATACGAATTGAAAAATTGGTGTTGGTGAATGGGTAATGCTTTTGTCTCAAATCTCTATGAAAAAACTATAGTTGTACGGTTCATAAATATTGAAGAGCATTACTTAATCACCAACCCCGATTATATAGATATAGATATAGATAGATATAGTATATGTTTATAACTATACTTTATATCTCCATATTCCCCTCCTGGGAGGGGTTGGGGGTGGGTCCACTAGTCCCCAAAATATATAATAAGTGTTCAAGCGGATTTGATCTGACTCCTGACTCCTAGCCCGATACGATAACTAATTACCCTTATTTTTTATACTACGTTTTGAAGTGCGGAATGTAGGTTATATTATGTCGCAAATTCTCCTGGTGCCGATGGTTTTTAGTTCTCTAGTCAGAATTTATCTGAAAAACCTGACTTTTGTAACGAACAAGTCTGATTAATTGTATATAATATCTAGGGCTACTGAAAAAAAAATCAAAAATCTTAATCCAAAAAATTATTTAGATATATCTGGAATAACTAACAACCATTGAGAAAAATATATGATAGTATGTCCCTCTAGTAATCCTCAAAATTATTATTGAAGTGGTTATTTGGGTGTAGAAGTAAATGGTTATAGGCTAGTGATATTCTATTCATCAACAACCATACAAGTGAAATGAATATATTTATATTGATTTAGAGGATTGAATAAAGTATTAGACTTGAGATGAAAAATATATATCCAGGAAATCGTTTGATCTTTCTTAACAGTACCCAACTAGGGAAAAACCTCATTCTGCGCTGGTTACTTCCCAGTATACTCAGCGTTTTTGTCTTAGGAAGTCCCTCTGAAGCTGCAACCCTAGAATCTTGGCAATTTAAAGTTAATCAGAACCAACTGTCCTTTACCACAGAAGGTGGCGTTCAGCCAAAGGCTCAATTAATTACTAACCCAACTCGCTTAATTATAGACTTGCCAGGAACAACTTTAGGTGGTATAAGAACATCTCAAGTTGTGGGTGGATCTATCAAAGCAATCAGAGTAGGACAATTTAATGCTCAAACAGCTCGAATTGTAGTAGAACTAAACAATGGCTACACCATTGACCCAAAGCAGGTAAAATTTCGGGGTATTTCTCCTAGTGAGTGGACTGTACAAATACCAACGCCTCAAAAAATTACCTCTACTGCGGATGTTAATGTTACACCACAGTCTCCACCCCTACCTCCCCAAAATCCTCAGTCTTCACCCCCACCACCCCCACGTTCGCCCCTAACTCTTGGCAGAACGGAAAGAGCAAGCAATCAAAAGTCTCCACCCCTACCTCCCCAAAGTCCCCAGTCTTCACCCCCACCTCCCCCACGTTCGCCCCTATCTCTTGGCAGAACAGAAAGACCAAGCAATCAAAATACACCAAGACCTAATAATCCTTCTAATTTTAATTCAACTCCCACTAATGGCACACCAACTCTTGTAGAAGATGTCCAAATAAAAAAAGAGGGAGTAGTTCTAAAAACAAGTGGTAAATTACCAGAAATTGAACTCAAGAAGAGTGTTGACCGTACCTGGATGACCATTGATGTCCTTAATGCTACTCTAACTGCCAAGGGTCTCAAACCAAATCAAAGATTTAATGAATCTGGATTAACAATTACTCAACTAACTCAACTTTCAACGACACCAGCAGTTGTTCGTCTGACAGTAACTTTGCCAGACACAAATACTCAATGGCAAGCTCGTGCTTATGCAGGTGGAGTAGCAGTATGGCCTCAAGGAGAAGCACCACCTACAATTAATCAAGGTACTGGCTTTGCAGTGGTTAAGTCAGTGGAATTAAAAAATGGTACTGAGTTAGTTGTTACTGGAGACCAAGCTCTAAATTATACCAGTGGTTGGGATTCAGAAACAGATGCTTATGGAATTACTATATATAATGCTAAGGTAGATGACCGATTGAAGTTACCAGGCCGTCAGGTTGGTAGTCCTTTGGTATGGGCAAAAATACGTCAAGAAGATCCAGAAACAGTGACAATTCTGGTTAAGCCTGCAACTAACGTTAAAATTGCAGAAGTAATTCAGATTACGGCCCAACAGTTATCTTTGCCTATGGGTTGGGGTAATATTGGAACTGCACCTCCTGGTTGGAAGCCAAATTCTACAAGGCAATCTTCTACTTTACTTTCTCCTAGTTGGAAACCAAATCCGACAGAACAACCTTCTAGTTCTAGACCATCAATACTTTCACGGGGAAACAATTCATCACCCCCAAATTCATCACCCCAAAATCCACCACCTCAGAATAGATTACCTCAGAATTCCTCTGAAAATTTCCGTCCGAGACGCTGGCCTTTTCCTTGGCCTCGTCGCAATAATCGACGCCCTAATACTAATAATCGTTATCCTCGTTTTCCTTTCCCCAATAGATTACCTCGACGTGATGGACGACTAATGATAGTTATAGACCCTGGACATGGGGGACCAACAGATTTAGGTGGAGTGGGTATTGGGGGTCTGCGGGAGAAGGATATTGTGTTGCCAATGTCATTAGAGGTAGCTCAAATCCTGGAGCAGAATAATGTACAAGTGGTTATGACTCGTAAGACAGACCGGGATTTAGATTTACCACCACGCTCAGAACTTGCTAATAGGGTTGGAGCAGATTTGTTTGTGAGTATTCATGCTAATGCTATTAGTATGAGTCGTCCCGATGTTAATGGTTTAGAAACTTTTTATTACCAAAGTGGGCGGTCTCTAGCACAGTATATTCAGAATAGTATGTTGGAAGCTTTTCCCACAATGAACAATCGTGGTGTTAAGCGAGCTCGTTTTCATGTGCTAAGACATACTAAGATGCCTGCTGTATTGGTAGAGGTGGGTTTTGTCACTGGTAATTATGATTCTCGGATACTTGCTGACCCTGTTCAACGTAGTCGGATGGCGCAGGCGATCGCTCGTGGTATACTTAGATATGTTCAAGCTTATTCTCGTTAATAAATTGAATTTCAGCAGGATGTTAGCCAAGCGGAAATTTTCCCTATCAATAGCCAACAAGATTTTGACAATTTCAGAGGTGCTAATAAGTAGATCATTGTCATCGTAAAAATTGGGTAAGTGGGAAAGCAGTCTGTTTCAATGGCCAGATAAAAATGAGCTCAAATCCGTTTAATTTGGTATAAAAAATTATCCGACCTCCATCATTCCCAAATATTTCTAATTCTCTTCCATCCTGTACGTCGCTAATCCGATGGCTCCCCTACCTGACTCCTGATTTTTTATACTACGTATTGAAGTGCGAAATGTAAATATTAACCCATATTTATTAGACATATCCGGAAAAGAGGGAGTAGGGAGTAGGGAGTAGGGAGTAGGGAGTAGGGAGAAAGAATTGATGATTTATACCCGATAATTGATTTAATTTTTAATTATCACCAGATGTCTATTGTCTCAAGCAAAAAACATACTACTATTTTTGCAAAAGTCCTGAAAATTATTTGCTGGAACAGGGGGGCTAAACAAATAACCTTGAGCAATATGGCATTGATTTTGCTCCAGAAATTCAATTTGTTTCTCAGTTTCGACTCCTTCAGCAACTATATTTAAATTCAGGCTATGACCGATCTGAATAATAGCTTTTGTGAGGGCAATCTTGTCAGTATTATCATTAATATTACGCATAAAACGTCTATCAATTTTGAGTATGTCAAAAGGGAATTGATCTAGATAACCTAAACTAGAATAACCAGTTCCAAAATCATCAATGGCTAGTTTAAGGTCGAGAGATTTTAATTCATTGATTGTCTCAGTGACTAAAATATTGTTCTCCATTAGCAGGCTTTCAGTCAACTCCAAGGTAAGTAGTTCAGGTTCTAGTTTAGTTTCCATCAGAATTAGACTTACTTCTTGAACTAAAGTTTTTCGTTTGAACTGGCGAGCTGATAAATTCACTGAGATTTTCAAGGGCAAAGAAAAAGTATTTTGCCATTCTTTAACTTGTATACAACTTTGTCTTAAAACCCACTCACCAATTGATTCAATTAGTCCAGTGTCCTCAGCAATTGGAATGAAGATACCAGGGGAAACCAAACCTCGTTTTTGATGTTGCCACCGGAGGAGAGCTTCTACACCAATAAATTGTCGATTTAAAATATTTACCAAAGGTTGATAATAAATTTGCAATTCTTCTCTTTCTATAGCAGAGTATAAATCGCGTTCTAGTTCTAGTCGATCGGAATTGACTATTAAGTCTAAGTCAGTGGTTGTATTGATGATAGCTTTGATTTTCTCTCTCATCTGTCTGGCGACCTCTAACGATCGCAAAAGTTCAGTTTCTTTTTTATGCTTTCTCAAAGCCATTTTAGAGATTGTTTGTAAAGGAAATATAAAAAGGAGATAGGGAACAGGGAACA